>CANOHX010000171.1 GCA_947565885.1 uncultured Lachnospiraceae bacterium | reverse complement strand
CGTCTCTTCCATCTGCCCGACTGTATCTCGTGCAGGATCCCCATTGAGTTCTTCCAATTTGGACGCAGTTGCACCTTTTACAGAATCCTCATTAAATTCCAATTCGGATGCAGCTGCAGCCTCTGTATCTTCTGCTGCGCTCACAATCCCCCACATCCCCCACAGGCAAAGCATGGCAAATGCTGCCAGCATTCTCAGACCTGCCCTCTTCCACGCCCCCCGCATTTTTTTAGGCGCACCCATTCCTGTTACAGCAGATGACTTTTCCCCTGACATTGAACTTCCCTCCCACAAGGCAACTCCCTAACATTGAACTTCCCTCCCACAGGATAATTCCCTAACATTGAACTTCCCTCCCACAGGGCAGCTCCCCCAGCATTTGGCTACTGGCGCAATGGTCTGCGCCGGGCATGGTTTTTACGCCAGGAATTCCCCTATGGTCTCTAACAGCACTAAAACAACCGGCATGCTGATTGCCAGGATAGAAAGTTTTCCAAACATTTCAATCTGCCCTGCCACAGCCTGATATCCTGCATCCTTGCAGAGATTTGCCGAGAATTCCGATACATAGGTGATGCCAATCATTTTGATAAGAATAGCAATATAGCTGGTATCCAGACTGACATATTCCTGCATACTGTCAATGACGGAGATGACAAGCTTAAGCTTGGACATGATAAAATAAAAAATGCACAAAGATACCCCCAGCATAGCAAAAAGCTCGTACTCCTTTTTTTGGCTTTTCAGCAGGATACCCAGCAGCGCTCCCACGATTCCCAGAACCGCAATCTTAATGATATCCATGATTCCCTCCGTTACAACGCAAAAAGATTCCTCATCGTCTCAAACAGTTCATAGACATAGGGCACAATCCAAAAAAGCACAATCAAAAGCCCGGCAAGGCTGGTAAGGAAAGCGTGTTCCTCCCTGCCGCTGTGTTTCAGCACCTGGCTCAATACTGTAACTAAAATGCCTACCGCTGCAATTTTAAATATCAAACTTATACTCATACTTTCCTCCGCCTCACTATATCAGGAGAATAACCAAAAACAGCCCGCACATTACACTCAAAACCCCTGACAATTTCTTTCTGTCTTTTAATTCCCCCTGCGCTTTCTCAATCAGCACCTCAGTCTGCTCTATGTACAGTTCCAGGTTCTTAAGCTGCATCTGCCCATCTAGATAACCGAAATTTTCTCCGGCTCGCCCAAGGAGGCCCCGCTCCTCTTCATCAAACAGGAAACTGCCCGCTTCCTGCTCCACCAATCTCTTCCAGAAACATCCAACGCTCTCTTCATTCTCATCAAGGCCCTGCGCTGCCTTTTGCAGAAAAGAGGCGAACGGCTCCTTATTCTGGGAAGCAATCTGCAGAAACGCCTGCTTCAAGGGAGTCCTCGTATAGGAAATCTCCCCCCACAACATCAAAAACATTTCTTTCATGCCCACAAGCTGCCTGACATGCTCCTGAAGTTCTTGCTGTATGTTCCAGCCATAGAGGACGGATGCCGCGATAACCAGAATGCTTCCTGACAATTTCAGCATAATCTCTGCAGCCTCCCATCATAGATTGAAAACCTGCGCTCTCCATCATTACCCAGGGCAAGCAGCACGAATCTGCCAAAAAAACCCTTTGCCAGCCAGTCTGAAAGATACATTTTTTCCTGCAGTTCTTCTGCGTCCCGGGCATGCATGGTTCCCAGTATCCGACAGCCGCAATGAAGCGCTTCCTCCACCGCCAGGCAGTCCTCCCTGCCTCCAAGCTCATCTACCGCCAAAATCTGCGGCGACATGCTCCGCAGCAGGAGGCGCATCCCTTCCGCCTTCGGACAGGCGTCCAGCACGTCCGTGCGATCCCCTAAATCATTCTGCACAACCCCCAAAAAACTGGCTGCAATCTCGCTCCGCTCGTCCACCACGCCTACTTTCTGACCAGGCATAGTTTTGTCCCCCTCCGACAGCAGACGGATACAGTCGCGCAGCATCGTGGTCTTTCCCACTCCCGGCGGGGAGAGCAGCAGCGTATTGTAAATGCTTTCCCCCTCAATCAGCCAGGGAAGCAGCTCTTTGGCACAGCCTTTCTTCTCCCTTGCCACACGGATATTGAGGCTGCAGATATTACGGAAAGAAAGGATTTTGCCCCGTTCACAGACCGTCCGCCCCGCAACGCCTACACGGTGTCCGCCCTGGATGGTAAAAAAACCATTCCGCAGTTCCTCCTCCAGCGCATACATGGAATAGCGGCTCATTCTCGACAGCGTCTCCTTCATATCCCCCTCCTGCCAGATATAGCTCTGCTCCCTGCCATCCTGCATCTTTATCTCGTTCTGGCTCCAGAAATACTCCCTCCCCCTGCCCAACACCATCACCGGACGCCCAATGCGCAGCCTGATTTCCTCCGGCTCCAAGCCCTGCTCAAATGCCGCCCGGCAAAGCGGACGCAATGCGCTGGGAAATACGTTGATAATTTCCTCCATAAGCCATCCCTCCTCATAGCTTGTATCTGTTTTCAAATATATGAGGACAAGGCAGGAAATATGACGGAAATTTACTTTAAAAAACTGCCCTATGAAGAATACTTATCTTCATAGGGCAGCCATACGTTCTTAAATTATTTTACAGTAACTTTAATCTTCTTCGTTGCCTTTCCGCTCTTAAGCGTAACCGTAAGATTCCCTTTCTTCTTACCTTTGATGGTAAGCTTGCCTTTCTTCAATGTAACAGAAGCGATTGTTTTCTGCTTCTTTGACAGCTTGGAAAGGGAAATCCCTGATTTTGACGGCTTTACTGCAACTGTCAGCACAACTTTCTTATTCTTCTTAACAGTAAGTTTGTTCTTCGTAAACTTCTTCTTGCCTTGTTTCAGGGTGAAACTAGGATTCTTAACAGTCACCTTGACTTCCTGCGTAATATTATTCGCAGTAGCGGTCACCGTCGTCTTGCCCGCCTTGACTGCTACAATCTTGTCGCCCACAATTTTGGCAACCTTAGGATTCTTAGAAGCCCACGTCACATTCTTAGAAGCTCCAGTGACATCTGCTTTAATGGCGATACTATTGGATTCTTTGCCCGTATACAGGACAACGCTTGTCTGGCTCAATTTCAACGATGCTTTTTCCGCTGTATTTCCGCCGTTTCCATTTCCGCCGTTCCCGCCGTTTCCACCGCTTCCATTTCCACCATTTCCGCCGTTCCCGCCGTTTCCATTTCCGTCGCCTTCGTTTCCGCCGCCTTCATTTCCGCCTGTGCCAGTTTTCTTGACTGTCACTGTACACGTTGCTTTTGTTCCATCTTTTACTGTCGCTGTGATAATGGCCTCGCCTTCTGCCACTCCGGTTACTGTGCCGTCCTCCACGGTTGCCACTGTCTCCTCGGAACTCGACCAATCAACGCTCTTATCTTCCGCCCCTGTCGTTACTGTTGCCACCAGCTTGCCAGTCTTGCCGACTTCAACGGTCATGGTCTGTTTATCCAGAGTTATCTTATAAGTAAATACTAAATTCTCCTGCGCCTGTATGAGATTTCCTTTTGCCGTGTCAATCTCTCCCTGCGTCGTAGCGTCCTTAGCTGCCACCGCTGCTTCATACGCTTCTTTAAACACATTATAGGAGCTTTCTGTATATACGCCGCCGCTGTTTTGTCCATCATAAATTGCTTTCGCTGCGTTGATTGCCGACTCCAGCCCAGTTTTATCCACACCTTTAAACTCCGCACAGGTAATTGTGACATTGGCTGCAGGCATCGTAAATGAAACAATCTCTTTGCCGTCTTTGGACTCT
Source organism: uncultured Lachnospiraceae bacterium (assembly GCA_947565885.1). Lineage (GTDB taxonomy): Bacteria > Bacillota > Clostridia > Lachnospirales > Lachnospiraceae > Petralouisia. The sequence goes on along the minus strand of CANOHX010000171.1, from coordinate 2,543 downwards.
TTTGTCGTCTCTACCTTTTTATCTTCTCCATCTGCCCCCTTATAAGATACGGTAATGTCCGCCGTGTATCCTACCTCTGGCACCGTCGTAATGCTCACTTTTTCTCCCATATAGTAAGATTTAGAAGTATCGAACTCCTCAATCTCCCCTTTGGTGAAAGAAGAGGTGTCAGCAGGAGTCATGGTAATCCGATAAGGCATATAGCCGTATACGGTAATGCCAGCCTCCGTCATATAATCTGCTGCCGTGAACTCTGTAATCTTTGTCGTCCTGTCGTCTTCCGCTGCATACCAGCCATTAATCTCGCCAACCGCTTTCAGGGATACTTTGCCATTTACAACATCCGTTATAGAAAATTCCCCTTTTTCAGCTTGAGCCACTCCGTCAACCACATAGGTAATCGGATACTTCAGCTTCTCCGCCTCTATCGTCAGCTCCGTCTCACTATCTGTTACAAACGGAATTGTATATTTTCCTTCCTCATCCGCTGTCAAAATGTCATTACCATAAGATACTTTTTTGATAGTATACCCTTCTGCCGGCATCAGACCAAAAATCACAGTAGAGCCTAATTTAACATTCTTAAACACTTCTTCCGAGTCATAAGCGTAAGCAGAATCTTTCGTCACCGGAATGTCAAATTTCTCAGCATCTGAAAGATTATTCGATAACGTAATATCTGTAATAGCCACATTTTCACCAGTCATGTGGATATATAACACCTCTGGCAATCCTGCTGCTTTCTCACAGGTTCCCATAATATTGTAGACCTTGCCTGTTTTTCCCACGATATGGTATTTCACTTCCAAGGTATTCTCTTTTCGATTTACACAGACTGTCACATCTGCATCTTTCATATCTTCTGGGAAACCGCTCCAACTGCTCGGCGCAGTCCAGGCAATATCCCTGTCACCATCATGCAAAGAACCCCAACCAGCTGCATCTGCGCGCAAAGTTGTAAAATTATTATTGCCATCTGTTGCTTCAAAAATAAAATTATCCCAATTATTCGTCCCTATTGTTTTATTCTTGAAACGATACACAACGTCAAAATCACCTGTCATTTTCTCATAACCGGAATCGGCCGAAGCAAAGGCTTCTGCTGTAAAATCAGAAGTCAGTTCGCCAAATACCCCTTGTCTTACCGTAACCTTAAATTCAGAGGAAACTTGTGAACTCGATTTCGAGGTCACTGTCACGGCAGCTTCCCCTTCGCTCTTAGCGGTAATCGTATTGCCCTTTACCTCAACTTTATCAGACTCTGTTGACAACACAATATCTTTGATGTCCGCATCATCCGGGGAAATAATAGGCGTTACCGTCACAGTCTTCCCTAAAGGAGCGCCATTCTTATCATATCCCAACAATACCGTCTGGTCTTCTACCTTTATGGCATCTACTTTCTTGGTCTCTATTTTTTCTACTACTTTTGCGGTAATCTCACATTGCGCCTGCACCTTGCTGCCATCTACAGCAGAGGCGGTTACCATGATTTTATCATTTTCCTTTGCAGCGGCTGTCAAGGAAACTGTTACCGTACCATCAGCATTCTTTGTGATTTCTGCCTTTTCATTGTCAGAAACCTGCCAATTCAAATCCTTAAAATACAGATGTTCCCCTTCCACCGGAGACAATTCAGCTGAAAGGTTCACAGAACCATATGTACTCATAGCGGCTTTGCCCTGCGCCTTATCTTCCTCTGAGGCATAGATAAATTCATTGGTCGCCTCAGCTGTCTGTTTATCTAAAGTAATCGCCCCAATGGCATTGGGCATGGATTCTGTAAAGGTAATCTTATTCTGCGTAATCTTACCGCCGTCTGTCCCTACAAAAAACTTCAGTCCTGCCGGAACGCCATTCGGATACGTCAAAGTATATGTCAACGTATCGCCCTCGCTGAACTGAATATAAAACTTCAGGTTATTCGCATCATACTTGTACGCAGAAACAATCACTGCCCCTGGACAAAACTCTTTAAATTTCGCCCAGTCAAGATTCCATTCCGAACAAGCAGAAGTCATTGTCGCTGCAGGTTCCTCGCTCCCCTCTCCCTCTGTTGGATAAGCCCATCCAAAATTATCTGCTCGCAGAGTATAACCTTTTATGCCAGCCGGCTTACTCGTCTCAATAATAAAATTACTCCAATTGTCTTGTGTTTTTATGAACGGCTCATTCTCAAAATACACATTGGTGTAATAGCCGTCATAAATGTTTATCTCTCCTCCGCCTTGCGAATTCCAATTAGCAGAACCGTCAACCACTTTCCCTTCTTCATAGATGATGTCCTGCGGTTTCTCGGCATTGTCGTCCTGTCTCGTTTCCTGCCCAGACTGCGCATAGGCAACCTCTGTAGCAGACAGATTGCCCAATGCCAGCATACCTGCCAGCACAACAGCCACTGTCCGTTTCCATAAACTGTTTTTCCTCATAAAGCATAGCCCTCCTTTTAAATTTTCATAATATAATTAAAATTATACTTTGCTTAGAAAGGCTTGTCAATCTCAACCTAATCCTATAAGACGAAAAAAACCCCACATTTTCTG
>CANOHX010000170.1 GCA_947565885.1 uncultured Lachnospiraceae bacterium | reverse complement strand
CCTCGCGTTTACGCGGGGGTTTTTTATTTCGGGTTTTCTCTACGCTGTTGCCTGCTAAAGATGCATCTCTGCCATTTTCTCGCAGACCTCCTTGTCCTGCCCCAATACCTTAATGGCATGCCAACGGTAATTCTTAAGGGTTGGATAATCCTTTTCCAATGCCGCTATGACATGGTCAATTTTATCTTCCAACTCATCAGAATATACCATGGCATACTCCGAATGGTGGTCGTGTACATGATGCACTTCGTTTTTGTGATGATGTATCAGGCAGTCAGGATCCACGCAGCCCTTGTGATGAGCCGCAGCATGAAGCAGCGAATCCAGCCCAGTCCGTTTCCTTGCCGATACCGGAATTACCGGGATGCCCAGCATTTCCGGCAGACGGTGCAGGTCAATCTCCATCCCCCGCTTCTCCACAATGTCCATCATATTAAGCGCCAGGACAACCGGCTTCCCCAATTCCAAAAGCTGCAGCGTAAGGTAAAGGTTCCTCTCCAGTGATGAGGCATCCGCCACATTGATAATCACGTCCACCTCATCGCTTAAGATAAACTGCCTGGAAACCATTTCCTCCATGGTATACGAAGTCAGGCTATATGTACCTGGCAAATCCACCAGCCGGATATTCAGGTCATGGTCTTTAATTGCTCCCTCAACTTTCTCCACAGTTACCCCCGGCCAGTTCGCTACTTTTAGATTTGCCCCCGTATAAGCGTTAAAAAGCGTAGTCTTCCCACAATTAGGATTTCCTATGAAACCAATCGTAAGATTCTCACTCATGATGCTTCCCCCACTTTCTTAACAGCAATATTCTTGGTCATATTATATCCCAGCGCCAAGCGGGTTCCCCGCAGCTTGATAATCATAATCCCCTTTCCCTTGCGGTTCAGCACAGAGATTGTCGTATCCTTCGTCATCCCCAACGCCTGCAGACGCTGCTCCATCTGAAACGGAAGGTTGATGTTCTCTATTATGCAGTTCTGTCCGCTATTTACGTCTTTTAAAAGCATTTCAGACCTCCTCATTTGAACGCATTCCTTATCCTTGAGAATAAAATCCCGCAATATCCCCTGCTTTTTGAGGGTAATTTTCCCTTAGGTACATCAGGTACTGTAATGCAGTCCCTTCATATGGATGGGCGTCACCTAAGAGGCTAACTTCATAACAGTTGCGGATAATATTGATAATGCAGTTTTCCGTGTGGTCTTCCCTGCAATCTTTGCATTCCTTAAGAATATGTGCGATAGCCCGCTCCAGTTCCACTTCATCAAACACTTTAAAATCAGTAGTCGGTATCTGCCCCATATCGGCCGGAATTTCTTTCTTTGGCTCCCTTTTGTATGCCTTGATACATTCTTTGGCAAAACCTATGTTACAGGATTTTCCTTGGCATTGACCGCATAATTCCTCACTCCTACAGCATTTTTCCAAATCTTTCTCCACCAAATCGGCATTTAGTCCTTTGTTTTTTCTTTCTTCCATACACAACCTCCTATGCTATACGTTGCCATATTATATGTTGTCATTTTTTTGTTGTCTATTAGTATACCATTGTCTGATATCTATTTCAAATTTTTCTGCCACAGGAACCCACAAAAAGAGGCTGTTGCAATAATTGTCATTACTGCGACAGCCTCTTGCTGATTTCCCCTATTGCCTAAACGCCATCCCTGTCCAGCCTCTCTTCAAATACTTCCTCAGGCACGGGCTTGGCATAACGATACCCTTGCGCCACATAAGCGCCTATCTCCTGCATAAGTTCTACATCATTGTCTGTCTCAACGCCTTCGCATACTATCTGCGCCTCCAGTTCCTGTGCCAGGTTTACAATGCCTTTCATAATCTTTACCTGACGGTTCCTGTCCTGCCTGTTCAGGAGGAACGAACGGTCAAGCTTAATGACAGAGGCCGGAATCTGCTCAAAGATTCCCAATGAAGAATACCCGGAGCCGAAATCATCGATGGACAGCCTGACTCCCTTGTTGCGCAGTTCTTCGATAGTCTGCTTCACAATCTGCTGCTGAAGCTCTTCCACCACAATAGTCTCCGTCATTTCCACTTCAATCAGTTCTTTTGGCACCTGGTATCTGGCTAGTATTTCCTCAAACCGCTCTGGGAAATCCGGCTTGATAAAATGCATCCTTGAGAAATTACAGGAAACGGTGACAACTGGTTTCCCCGCCTTAATCCTACGCTGAAGCATCCTGCATACACAGCCAAGCACAAAGAAATCAATGTCCGTCACCCTGCCAGTCTGCTCATAATATGGTATGAAAAACCCTGGTGAGCGCACCATGCCATCTGCCGTTGGATCCAAAAAGCGCACAAGCGCTTCCGCTCCCACAATTTTCTCGCTGCGGATATCTACCTTTGCCTGGTAATAAGTGACAAAGTTCTCTTCTATGTCTACGGATTCTAAAAGTTTTTCCCGCTCATGGCGCTGCTTTAACGTTTCTTCCAAATTTTTGTCATAGAGCATCACATCGCTCAGGCGGCTGTCTTTCATGAATTCCATTGCCTGTGTTGCATAATTGACCGCCACGTGCATATCCGTATTCTCCGGCGGTATCAGGTAAACTCCCATCTGAAGCGTCATGTGGTTTTCTGTTTCTTTATAAATCTCTTCATCCGTTTTCTGCTCTATCTGCCGTAACCTCTCAAGCAGCTCTTCTTCTGACCGGTAACTCAGCAGAAGCACAAAACGATCGCTCTGATTCCGGGCACAAATCTCTTCTTTTTCACTGATATTGTCCTGCAGGTTCTTTGCCACTACTTCCAACAGCCTCTGCCCGGCATTCCAGCCATAGATAATGTTGTAACGGCGGAATTGGGAAATGTTCAGGCATACAACTGCGCACTGATGCGTCTTGCGTTCCGGCAGAAGCTTTGCTTCTCCCTGATATATCAGATAATTCAGATTCCAGATATCCATCCCAGTGTCTTTATACATCAGCTTCTGGATTTTCCTGCTTCCTTGAATCATATTGTACGCCACTAAGATGATGACTACAATCACCACCATGAGCAGGATAATAATCCCTATGCTGTGGCTGCGCAGGAAACGTTCAACGCTCACCTGGGAATAAACGTTGCTCCTGAGCATATATTCACTGACTGTCCGGGCATCCATAACCTCTATGGTCTTGCTCAATATGCCAGCCAACTGCTCGCTGTCACTTCTGACGGCAATGGAGATATTGTGTTCCTTGCTGAGAACGCTTTTAATCTTCAATTTGCTGTAGGAAAGTTCCGTCCCCATCAGATATTCTGACAGGTATCCATCACATAAGACGGCATCTGTCTTGCCCTTTGCCACAGCATCCAGGCAATCCTGCTGCGTGCCATAAAGCGTCAGGCTTACCTCCTGCAGATTAAAGGTTGCCGCGGCCTCCGGTTCCAGATAAGATACTGTTGCAAGGTTATCTACCTCGCTGAGCATCTTATCGTCTTTCATGGCAATAACCAACGGAATCTGCGCATATTCTTTAATCATGCGAAAACCTTGGCTGTTCAGTTCCTCTTTGGTATCCGTACAGTATGAAAGGATGTCTACTGTCCCATGTTCCAGCGCCTGTTTTGCGTCCTGCGGAAAATCATACTTCTTGTACCTTATCTTTAACCCGGCAAAACCAAGTTCGGCATCCAGCAGTTCTCTGGCAAGCCCCCTGCACTCTCCATCTTCCTCATAGGAGAACGGATAATAACCATCGAGGTATCCCACGGTTATCTGTTCTTTTTGGGCAATATATTCCTTTTCTTCGGTCGTAAATACCACCGTCTTATCCAGCCGGCTCTGGTAAAACTTATTCATCAGCTCCGTCTCCAGCTCTGGACGGCTAATTTTCAAATCTGCAATCGCCTGATTCAATTCCCGCAGCACATCTTCATTTCCCTGATATGTAATATAATAAAAAGGCATCGGCGCAAAACGTCCAAGCAGCCGGTGACCCTCCCTGACCTCCGTAAATGTGTGGACATAGGCATCAATTTCTCCGCTCTCCAACGCCTTAAGGAGGTCTGCTGTGCTGTCATATTCTTTGATCTGGGGATTTTTTATGCCATTATCCCTGATATACTGCAAAAATTCATTCTTGCGCACATAAGTCTTGACCATGCCAAAGGTAATCTCACGCATGGCTTCAAAGTCCTCATATGCCAAAGCGCTATCCCCTTTGGCTGCTATCGCCCCAAACGTGTATCCGCTGGGGAGCGAAGCATACTGGTAAACCTGCGCCCTTTCCTCGGAAAACTGCGCGGAACCCACCAAATCCACCTGTTGGCCAGACAACAGTTCCAGCGCTTCATCCCAGCTTGCACATTCCACATATTCCACATTCCAGTCCACATACTCACACAATGCGCTCAGATACTGAACATCCATGCCATCATAGCTTGCCTCGCCATTTTTAATGTGGTAGCCGTCCATAGGGAAAAACGCTACCTTTACCGTCTTTTTCACTGCCGCCTGTATCCCCTGTGGCATACTCACGCCAAAACAGCAAGCAAGCAACAATAAAGCTGCCAGAAAAGCAATACTTCTTTTCCATTTCAGTTTTACATACTCTTTAATAAGACCACCGCCCAACCCCTTTTTACTGTTTCTTTCATTTTATCACGCCAGACAATTTTTGCAAGGGCTTATGCTTTTTTATTTTAAGAAATCAAAAAAATACTGCAAACCATATAAAACCAAGGTTCACAGTACTCTTCGGGTTGGGCTATTCAATTAAAATAGCAAGTAGCCCGTAGGGGAATCGAACCCCTGTTTCCGCCGTGAGAGGGCGGCGTCTTAACCGCTTGACCAACGAGCCATATACTTGTCTGCTTTCTCAAACTCAACAATAGTAATTATAACTGCTGGGTTCGAGAAAGTCAAGTATTTTTTACAATTTTTTTAATTTTATGCTGCTTCAACTTTGCTCTGCGCCAATTTTGCCAAAGTCGCAAACCCTTCTGCATCGTTAACTGCCATCTCTGCCAGCATCTTCCTGTTAACTTCAACACCTGCCAGCTTCAGCCCATACATGAACTTGCTGTAGGATAGGCCATTCATCCTTGCTGCGGCATTGATACGTGCAATCCAAAGCCTACGGAACTGCCTCTTTCTCTGTTTCCTGCCTGCATAGGAACTTGCCAGCGCCCTCATGACAGACTGTTTTGCTACCCTATATTGCTTGGAGCGTGCTCCCCTGTATCCTTTTGCCAGCTTTAATACCCTGTTATGTTTCTTCTTAGCGTTTAATCCGCCTTTAATTCTTGCCATGACTTCTATTCCTCCTTAAATCAATACTCTCGAAAACAGTTCTTACAGATACGGTAATATTTTCTTCATGTTCTTAACGTTAGAAGCATCTGTAATTGCCGGTTTCCTCAGATTCCTCTTTCTCTTTGCGGACTTCTTTGTCAGAATATGGCTCTTATAAGCTTTATTTCTTTTCAGTTTTCCGGTTCCAGTCTTCTTGAAGCGCTTTGCTGCCGCTCTGCTTGTTTTCATTTTTGGCATTTTCAATTCCTCCTTAAAAATAAATATCCAGCTATTTTTTCTCCGCCAGCACAATACTCATGCTGCGTCCTTCCAGCTTGGGTGCTTTCTCCACCATTGCAATATCTGACAGTTCCCCAGCAAAATCATCCAGAATATGTTTGCTGCTCTGCATATGTGCCATCTCCCTGCCGCGAAAACGTAAAGTTACCTTTACTTTATTGCCTTTTGAAATAAACTTCTTTGCCGCATTAATTTTAGTATTGAGGTCATTGCTCTCAATATTGGGTGACAAGCGAATTTCTTTCACCTCAACAGTCTTCTGCTTCTTCTTGGCCTCTTTTTCTTTGCGGACAAGTTCATATCTGTATTTGCCGTAATCAATAATCTTACATACCGGCGGCTTTGCCATAGGGGCAATCTTCACCAGGTCAAGGTCTGCTTCCCGGGCAAGCCTCAAAGCTTCCTTTATGGGCATGATGCCAAGCTGTTCTCCGCTCTGGCCAATCAGACGAACTTCCTTATCTTTGATTTGTTCATTAATCATTAACTCACTAATGGTCGTACACCTCCAAGATCAATTTAACATTTCATTTACTTTCCCATTTCCGTCAAAATGGATGAATTCAAAAAAGTGGATAGGCAGACTATCCACTTCAAATCTAAAATAACATCACAATAAATGCTGTCATTAAATTATGAACCATTAGTCACTTGCTTGTGCTAAGGTGAGAGCGGATACTCTACTTGTTTCTCACAACGTTGTAACTTTACCATGTTTTCGCCCATTCGTCAAGAACTTTTTTCAACTATTTTTATCGGAAGTAACAGTTCAGCCAGCCGAGTTAAATTGTGGAAAATCGTGCTTGCACGAATTTT
>CANOHX010000169.1 GCA_947565885.1 uncultured Lachnospiraceae bacterium | reverse complement strand
AAAATATTGGACTTGCAATTGCGGAATTGTCAGAAGAGGAAAAGAACTTAAAGACCGAAGAGTTATTTAAAAATGCGCCCAACCGATACTCCGTGGAGCGCGTGGTGAATTTTCTGGAAATGCAGTTTGGCAATGACCGTGAAATCAATTTAAGAGAGCGGCAGCTAAAGACGAAAGAAGAGGTCCTGATGTTTGCGGCAGCGATGCTGTATGCCCAGAATGAGGAATTTCCATATGAGATAGAATTGTCTGAGGAAATGGTGAGGACGGAAATTGCGGACATCAATCATATGGTAATCCGTAAATGTGCAGATAAATAAGTATATGATAATCTGTAAATAGGCAGAGTTATGATGACATAGATAGGAGAGTTTATGGGTGATTTTAGTTTTATGAAGAAGATGTCTGAGGAGGATGCGTACCTGTTTAAGCGGTGTATCCGCAAATTATTGGACGCGACATTTATCGTGGCGGATAAGGAAGAACGTCTGTATGATTTCATATCTTCCGAATCGAACCAGTATGATATCAACACATATCTGGCGGCCATTGGGTATAAGGTGGTGGTTGAGGAGCGGATGAAGGTTGCCATGCTGCAGCAGAATGATGACGATATCGAAACGGTCGGCTTAAAGCGGATTAATCTACTGCGTTTTGAACCTAAGCAGGTCAGGCTTTTGCTGGTGCTGTGGCTGCTGTTTTTGGAACGCATGGGATATGCAGACCCGGTCTATGTGACGGTCGGCGACATTATAGACAAGTGTAAAATTTATAAGATAACAATGGCTCCCGCAGATTTTAAGAAGAATTACCGCCTGTTTAAAAGATTCAGCCTGATAGATTACAGCGAGGATATTGCAACGGAAGATGGGAAAGTCAAACTGTATCCATCCTTGCAGTTTTGCATGGATATCGGGCAGTTAAAGCAGGTGATGGCAGAGTACGCCGCAGACGATGACCTTGAGGAGGAAATGGGCGGCATGGCAGAACTGGAAGTTGCGGATATGGAAGACCAGGAAGCAGGTGTGGAAACGGATATGGAAAGTGAGGATGAGGATGAGTAAGACGGTTTTGCGCAGGATACAGCTTGTAAATTGGTATGGATTTACCAATACCACAATTCCGGTGTCGGAAGACCTGACTTTGATTTCCGGTGAAAATGAGTGCGGAAAATCAACGATATTGGATGCCGTTAAGTATGCATATACTGGCGATACGCAGTTTAATAAAGCTACCAGCGCTTACAATACAGGGGTGGGAAAGCGCAACCTCATTTCTTACACGCGCTGCCTGCTGGATCCCAGCTCCGGCACATATGCCAGATCTGCGGAAGACATACCGGTAGTTTATACGCATATTGCCCTGGAGTATTATGACCAGGTTAATGATAATCCATTTATTTTGGGGGTAGTGATTGAGACGGCAGTTACGGATATCAGGGGAACGCATTGGTATGCCTTGGATAAGAAGACGCTGTCAGATATTTCTTTTGTGTATGAAGAGGGAAAAGTGATGAAGCCGTATGATGCTTCCGGTTTCCAGAAGAGATATGGCGTGTCCATGAAGAGCAAGAAAGAAGGCATTACGCTGTTTATGCAGATGACGGGCCTCAAGCTGCCATATCAGGAGGTCACTAAATACCAGCGGAAGCTCAGGAATATTATGGCATATAATCCGGCGGCGAAAATTCAGGAATTTATCAAGGACTCTGTGTTGGAAGAACACAATGTGAATTTTGATAAGCTGAAAGAGGCAAAGAAGAATATTGAGCAGATCAATAACAGCTTAGAACAGATAAACCAGGAACTGCAGGACCTGGATTCTATCCTGGCTGATTATGATGAACACGACAAGAAAAGCCTGCGCCTGAAAATAGACGATATAAAAATTATTTACCGGAATATCGTGCAGTGCCAGGCAAAAGAACGCGAGGCGCAGGAAATTGTGGAGAAGAATCACATCACTTGTGAGTATCTGGAAAAAACAATTGAAGAGGAGTCAAGGAAGATTGACGAACTGGAAATTCACTTTTCCGAAGCGAAAAATGCCCTCAGTGAACTGGATGTGTCCAAGGCGATTTTATCATCCAAACAATTGATTGATGAGTATGAAAGGCAGTTAAAGAGGTTAAAGCGGGAGACGGAAGAGTTAGAAGTTTTCCAGGAAAGTATGCAGGAAATTGCGGCTATGCTGCGTGAAACAGAGATGCAGACAGAAGATTTGAACATGGTCGGGAAACTTACGTCAAAGGAGATAGAACTGGCAGATAAGAAGCAGTTTGTAGGATTGCTAAAAGAGCAAATCCGTGCCTGCCGCGACAAACTGATTGCCGATAAGACAATGCTTGAGAGGGAGTTAGCAGAGATTGCAGAAAAGTGCACGGAGCAGGCGGTGATTATTGAAAACTGTAACAAAAATAAGCCAGATTACACTTATATAAGGGAACAGATGGAGCTGATCCGTGAGATAAACCGTGAGTTCCAGAAACGTGGGATTGAGGATGAAGCGCGTATGGCGTTTGAATATGTGGTGGAGCTGAAAGAGGAAAGCTGGCGGGACGCCATAGAGGCATTTTTGGGAATCCACCGCTATGCGATTATTGTCTCGCCGGAGTCGTTTGCCATTGCCAATGCGGTGATGGATGGTTCCAGGCACCGCTATGTGGAATTGGTAAATACCACGCGCCTGATGGCGAAGCAGATATCATGCGAGGATGATTCGGTATTTCATTTCCTGCATATCCAGAATGAAACGGCAGCAGATTATTTTAAATTCTGGCTGGGGCGCATTCATGCCGTGGAGAAAGAGGAGGTGCCCAAGTTTGACAATGCCATGTCCAGGGAGGGCAAATTGAGCCGCAATATGGCAGTGACTTATGTGAACACGAAGAAGTTAAGGAGTTATTGTCTGGGCGGCAAGGCAATCGAACTGAACCGGCTGTCAGCGGAAAAGAAACTGCGGGAACTGGAGAGCCGGGAACAGGAAGTCTTGTCCCGGCAGAGAAGATTGCAGGAGCAGTCAGGATTCCTGCAAAAAGGGCTGGATAGCTTTCGGGAATTTAACCTAAATGCCCACAGGGAAATGGCGCAGGCAACGGCAGATTGGAATGAGGAGAAAGGGCATTACCAAGAGCTTTTGGAGGCGCAGAAAAATAATGCGGAATTCCTTGCCTTGCATGATCGTGTGACAGAGCTGGGCAGGCAACTGGAAGAGAAAAAAGCTGAGAAAGGCAAAAATCTGGACCAAAAGGTCACCTTGACGGCAGAGATTGCTGCCAAAGAAAACGAAATTAAAGAATACAGGCTGCGGGAAAAGGAAGCGCAGAAACGTTTGCAAGAAGAGCGGATATCTGCCCAATCTGCGGTGGAGACGGCAATCCGGGAATATGATGGTTATCTGGCAGGAGAGAACAAAAACGGCAATATCCTGCAGTATGAAACGAAGACAAGGGTTGACCGCCGTGTCCGCGAACTGGAAGCCAATATCAATGGCAAGCAGCAGTCGTATAACAACCGCAAACAGGAAGTGGACAGGTTGCCGGTCGGTTTGCAGCAGGAAGCTGCTTACCAGAAACGCCGGGGCAGAATCTGGATAGACGACCTGCAGGGAATCCAGCAGAAATTAAAAGAACAGACCGTGACGTATGAGCGCATTTTTAAGCGGGAGTTTGTGCTCAGCATTTATGAGACGGCGCAGACCGCGCGCAGCGATATCTCCGATATCAACAAGGAACTGCGCAAGCTGCAGTTTTCCACGCGCTATCAGTTTGAGGTCAAGCTGCTAAACGACAGCTCCGATTATGCCAAAATCCTGCGCTATGCCAAATATCTGCAGGAGACAAACAATATGGCAGACGAGGGGCAGATGACGTTTACGAGTTTTATGGGCTATGACAATGATGAGGTGGAGACAAGGGAAAAGGAAATCAAAGATATCATTAACAAGATAATTGATAAAAATGATGTGGCGGAAATCAAGAAGTTTGCTGATTACCGCAACTACATGAGTTATGAAATCATCATCAACAATGATGAGGTGAAAGACGGAAAGCTGTCCAAACAGGTGGGCTACAGTTCCGGTGCCGGTACGCAGATCCCCTATACGCTGATTCTCTCCGCCGCCTTGTCCATGCTGTATAATGCGCGTGTGAATTCCGTGCGGCTGATTTTTATTGACGAACCGTTTGAGAAGATGAGCGACCACAATATCAAGCTGATGCTGGGTTTTTTCAAGGCACAGGATTTCCAGGTGATTTTCTGTGCGCCGCCCAATAAGCTGGAGTCCATCGGCAGTGAATGTGGGGTGATTATTCCAGTTTTCAAATTAGGCAAAGAAAACATGCAGATAGGAAAGGTTAAATTCCATGGACAGGAAAGATTATAAAAGGCTGGCGCTTGAGAAATTACTGAAAAAGTACCATAACCGTGTAGCGAAAAACAGAGACACCAACAGGCGCATCATCTTAAAGCCGCAGGAATTATATAAAAATTATGCAGACAATAATGCCGATATCAGCGAGAAACAGCGTTTGGATGAAGCCGTCCATACGCTGATGGGTTTAGGTTTGGTCACCTTGGATTATCTGAAATTCAGTACCGATATGGAGAAAATATATCTCTGTGAAGAGAACGTAGATGCGGTCTATGGATATCTCAAAGATAATTACGGCATGACGCCGCAACACGTCCTTTCGGAACAGGTAAAGCGGCTGGTGCAGCAGTATGCTTCTTCGGGGGAGCTGGTAAGATGTTATGCCGACAGCATACGGACGCAGGCAGAAGACCCCAGGCAGCAGATAGACTTATCCAGAATGGAAGCGAATCTGCAAATGCTGGATTTCCTGCAGAGAAATGGAGAAGACTTGTATGTGCGGGAACTGTCCAGCCTGGTGTATGGCGATTCCAAATGGTTTGAGCAGAATAATTACGAGGAAATCTGCAGCATTGTCCGGGAAGCGCTTCATATGCCCCGGGAGGAGACGGAGCGCAATGACGAAATACTTGCCCATTACCATGTCACGCCCGCAGAGCAGGAAATTCTCATAAAAGGAGACTGGAAAATTGTCTGGGCTGATTGTGCGATAGAGACGGCAAAATTAAAGGGCGGCATTGCCGTATCCTCGAGCGACATCAAGGATATCCGCAAAATCACAGTCCGTGCAGCCAATCTGATGACTATTGAGAATAAGACTTCTTACCAGAGAATGACGGATTCCAATACGGCAATGGTGTACCTTGGCGGTTTTGCCAGCCGACCCCAGATTGCGTTTTTAAAGAGGGTAATTGCGGATAATCCTGCAATTAATTATTTGCATTTCGGGGATATTGACGTTGGCGGATTTCTCATTCACAATCACTTATGCAAGGCTGTGGGCAAGGAGTTCAAATTGTATTGTATGGGCATTGCGCAGCTTATGGACGAGCGATTCCGTAAGTGCTTAAAACCGCTTACCGATAATGACCTGAACCGTCTGCAGGGATTGGCGGCAAAAGAGTCGTACCGGGAGGTGGCTGCATATATGGAGGAGCGGCGTGTGAAGCTGGAGCAGGAGATTGTCAGTTATTATCTTAAGGAGCAGTGATGATTTATTTAAGCAGTTTTCTATTTTCGGATAAAACGGTGCGTAATCCCAATATTTACCCATACAATGTATTTGCAAGAAAAGCAGAGAAAGTGTTGCTTTTTCGCCCGATTACGATTCTGTATGGCAACAATGCCTCCGGCAAGTCCACAATGCTCAATATCATTGCCAATAAACTGAAGCTGGAAGGGCTGGAATACGCGACCAGCAATATGTTTGGAACAACCTCCTATTTCATGCAGTTTATTGATGAATGCCAGTATTCTCTGGGGGAAGATGAGGAGGGAAGGACAGTTGCCATTCCCAAGGGGAGCCGCTATATCAAGAGCGAGGATATCCTGTATGAGATTAAGAAAATCCAGCAGGAGCAAATATTGGCGGATGGGTATGTATATGAGCATATCCGCAGGGGAATGCCCAAAGAGCAGAGGGAAAGCCTGAAAAATTCTTATAAAATGAAAAAAGATCTGGAATGCCTGGCATTTGCCCAGGAGAAATATTCCAATGGAGAGACGACATTGCAGATGTTGGAAGATTATCTTGAACCGGATGCGCTGTATCTACTAGATGAGCCGGAAGTCTCCCTCTCGCCGGCCAATCAGGTTGCGCTGGCGGAACAGTTGAATAAAATGGCAAGGTTTCTGGGCTGCCAGTTCATTATCTCCACGCACTCACCGTTCATGCTGGGGACGCTCAATGCTAAGATTTATGATTTGGACACCGGGGAACTGGAAGAAAAGAAGTGGACGGAACTTGCGAATGTGCGGTATTTTTATGAGTTTTTCAGGAAATATAGGGAGGAGTTT
>CANOHX010000168.1 GCA_947565885.1 uncultured Lachnospiraceae bacterium | reverse complement strand
TAAAAAATATTGTATATTTTTCAGAAAGTATGTGATATAATTATGGAAATGGATAGAAACGGAAGAATACCGGAGAGGAGCGAGTGACGATTATGGATACGAATATTCTTTTAGAGAATGGAACAAATGAGCTGGAGGTGCTGGAATTTACGTTGGCGGGGAATCATTATGGAATTAATGTGGCAAAAATCCGAGAGATATTGACCTATCAGCCAGTTACTCCGATTCCGAACGCCCATCCTTGTGTGGAAGGCATTTTTATGCCTCGTGATACAATGATTACTGTGATTAACCTGCGTCATTGTTTGGCACTCCCAGACAATGAAGAGGACGGATTGTTTATCATAACAAATTTCAATAAGCTGAATATCGCATTTCATGTAGATGAGGTTTGTGGAATCCACAGGCTTTCCTGGGCAGATATCATCAAACCGGATTCTACAATCAATATAGAAGAGAGTGGAGTGTCTACTGGCGTGATTAAGCTGGAGGACAGGTTGATTGTTATCTTAGATTTTGAGAAGATTGTTACGGATATCAGCCCAGAGACAGGGCTGCAGGTTTCCGATTTAGAGAGTTTGGGAGAACGCAACAGAAGCGATTCGCCAATTCTGATTGCCGAAGACTCTCCATTGCTTTCCAAGCTGATTACCGACTGCCTCAAGAAAGCAGGATATACGAAGCTGATTGTCAACAGTAATGGACAGGAGGCGTGGGATAAGCTTCTTGAGTACAGGGAAGAGGGTGATTTGGATGAGAAAGTACATATGATTATTACGGATATTGAGATGCCGCTGATGGATGGTCACCGTCTGACTAAGTTAGTGAAAGAGGATGATGACCTCAAGCATATTCCGGTAGTTATTTTCTCCTCTCTTGTAAATGAAGAGATGCGCCATAAGGGCGAGATGCTGGGTGCCGATGCACAGTTGACGAAACCTGAGATTGGCAAGCTGGTGGGGGCAATTGATGCCCTGCTGGATGAGAGGAAAGAGAAGTTGGCACAGAAACAGCCGCAGCAATAATGAATTTACGCGCTGAGATGCGCATATTCTGGCACATGGAAAGAACCTGCCTGTGGGATACTCATATAACAGTTCTCGCAGGCAGTTGCTATCTTAGTTTAAAGGAGGAGAATCCGTGAAGAAATTATCATTGGAGAGAGAGTTGAGAGAGAATTCCTATCCTGGCAGAGGAATTGTAATCGGGAAATCTGAAGATGGGAAGTGTGCGGTGACTGCTTATTTTATTATGGGGAGAAGTGAGAACAGCAGAAACCGTATTTTTGTGGAAGATGGGGCAGGGATTCGCACGAAAGCGTTTGATGAGTCAAAGCTGAGCGACCCCAGCCTGATTATATATGCGCCGGTGCGTGTATTGGGCAATAAGACAATTGTCACAAATGGAGATCAGACGGATACGATTTATAATCTGATGGACAAGCAGCAGACGTTTGAACAGGCATTGCGTACGCGGGAATTTGAGCCGGATGCGCCCAATTATACGCCGCGTATTTCTGGAATCATGCATGTGGAGAATGGCAGCTATAATTATGCCATGTCTATTCTCAAGAGCGATAATGGCAATCCAGCATCCTGCAGCCGCTATACTTATGCGTATGAGAATCCGCTGAACGGCGAGGGACGGTTTATCCATACTTATATGGGGGATGGCAATCCATTGCCGAGTTTTGAGGGAGAACCGAAGCTAGTGGGTATTGACGGCAGTATTGACTCATTTACAGACAAAGTATGGAACAGCCTGAATGAGGACAATAAGGTCTCGCTGTTTGTCAGGTATATCAATATTGAAGATGGTACCTATGAGACGCGTATTGTCAATAAAAACACATAAGAGATATGGCTGTGAGACAATGATATATCAATATTATCCACAGATAGTAAGAAAATCAGGAGGATTTTATGCAGGAATTAGAACTGAAATACGGATGTAACCCTAATCAGAAACCTTCCAGAATTTATATGGAGAACGGCAATCTGCCAATCAAAGTCCTGAACGGCAAGCCAGGATATATCAATTTCCTGGATGCATTTAACGGCTGGCAGTTGGTGAAAGAACTGAAACAGGCAACAGGGCTTCCTGCTGCTGCTTCTTTTAAGCATGTTTCGCCGGCAGGGGCAGCAGTAGGCCTGCCTTTATCAGAGGTTGAGAAGAAAATTTACTGGGTGGATGACATGGATATGGAATTTACCCCTCTTGCCAATGCGTATGCCAGGGCAAGGGGTGCAGACCGCATGTCTTCTTTTGGGGATTTCATTTCCCTGTCCGACGTCTGTGATGCGGCAACGGCAATGATTATCAAGCGTGAAGTTTCCGATGGCGTTATTGCTCCAGGATATGAGCCGGAGGCTTTGGAAATCTTAAAAGCGAAGAAAAAAGGCAATTATAACGTGATAGAGATTGATCCGGCCTATGTGCCAAATCCGCTTGAGCGTAAAGAGGTGTTTGGCATTACTTTTGAACAGGGAAGAAATGAGTTAAAGATTGATGACGAGTTTTTTGCAGATGTAGTGACGGAGAATAAAGAAATACCGGAATCTGCCAAGGTGGATTTGGCGATCGCTATGATTACCCTGAAATATACGCAGTCTAATTCCGTTTGCTATGCCAAGGGAGGACAGGCAATCGGAATTGGCGCCGGGCAGCAGTCCAGGATTCATTGTACCAGGCTTGCCGGGCAGAAAGCAGACAATTGGTTCCTCAGACAGTCGCCAAAAGTGCTGAATCTGCAGTTTGTGGACGGTATTGGGCGCGCAGACCGTGATAATTCGATAGACCTCTATATCGGTGAGGACTATATGGATGTCCTTGCTGACGGCGCGTGGGAGAAGATATTTAAGGTGAAGCCTGAGGTGTTTACCCAGGAGGAGAAACGTGCCTGGTTAGACCAGATGAGCGGCGTGGCGTTGGGTTCTGATGCGTTTTTCCCATTTGGCGATAATATTGAGCGTGCGCACAGGAGCGGCGTTTCCTATGTGGCAGAACCCGGCGGTTCGATTCGTGATGACAATGTGATTGCCACCTGCAATAAATATAAGATGGCAATGTGCTTTACCGGGTTACGTTTGTTCCATCACTGATGCGAGTCCCGCCTACAATTTGGGGAAGCATTGGTTTAGCCAGCGTTTCCTTAAACTCAGTTATAGACGCTGGGTGAGAAGCTATCTGACGAAATTACAGGAATGGTTACAGGCGGATGATTTGCTGCCTGTAATCATTTTTTAATGAGTAATCCCCCTTGGCGTTAAGGCACAGGCGGTACAGGTTGCTGGCGCGTAAATCCATAGCCAGCAGTTTTGCTGCCGTAGCTGACAGAAGGGGACCAGCCTCCGCGGGATTTGTGATAATGGGAAGGCTGCTGTTTTTCTTGAGGGAAGTAAGCAGCGGCGCAGCTGCTTTACGAAAGCCGAGGATGCGCAGGTAGGCGGGGGTTGGGAATCTCTGGTAATCTTCCTGCCGGATATGCAGCAACATATGCGTGAATAAGCGGCTGAGCCTGGCATAGGTGATGTTCTTTGTCTTTATGTGCTGGCAGAAACGGCTCCAGCTTGTAAAATGTTCCCGTTCTGTCAGAAGACGGTGTGCAAGTTCCAGGGAACTGTCGCCCCAGGCTGAAAGCTGTTCGATATCGTCGGTCAGCAGTTCATAGTGGAGCAGTTGGGAAAAATCATCCTCAAACAGGAAAGGATGGGAGTAGCTATCCAATATCTCATAAGCAAGTTGCGGCATAGAAGTTTCTGGTAACTGTGTGCATCTTTCTTTCAAGTAAGAGCGAATGGCGGATGCTGAGCAGAAGTTGTGATTTAAGGAAGCTGTATCTTGCAATTCTGATTCCAGAAAGATGTCATGGTAGCCTCTGCCTTTTCGCAAAATTGGCATCGGCATGATAGCAGAAGGCAAATCGGTCAGTGCCTGCAGGTATTCCAACGCAAGGATATTGTTTGGGGAGGCAAGGATATTCTCTATCTCTGTGAGGGAAGGACAGATATTCTGCATTGATGTACAACCAGCAGCCACAGTGGAATCCTGTAATTGTGGAGATTTGACAGCAGCATTGGAATCCTGCAATTGTGGAGATTTGACAGCAGCGTTGGAATCCTGTAATTGTGCGGAATTCAAATAATGAAGCAGGGCAGCGGAGCGGGCAGCGGGAAAAGAACTGCCCGTTTTCAGTTCCTGCCGCAAGCGCTCCTGATAAGGCGCAGGCTCTTCTAAGAGGATATCCGCTAGTTCCGACAGCAGTTTACCATTATCCGTCTCTGCGCCGAAACCCAGGTGCGTCACGATGCCTGTGCTGTTTAGCAAGGCAACGCCGCCCCTGGCAAAATATTCTGCGCTTGCGGTGGCAAATAAAGATGGAAGCTCCAGGACAAGGTCTGCCCCGCAGCTAAGCGCCATCTTGGTGCGGCTGTACTTATCCATCAGGGCAGGTGCGCCACGCTGCACGAAGTTTCCGCTCATGGCAATTACTACATAGTCTGCACTGCAGAGTTTTTTTAATTTCTGAATCTGGTAACTGTGTCCCTGGTGGAAAGGGTTGTATTCAGCAATGATTCCGACAACGTTCATGGGGTCTCCTTTTCGGGTATTAAAAATATTTTTTTATTAATTAACCATTGAATCTGAACGGTTTGGTTTTCTATTTCCATGGGTTCTGAATAGTTACATATTACCAAAAATGAAAGAGAAGTGCAATCAGGAGGTTTTCTATGTATGCGTTAGAAGCAAAACATCTTTGTAAAAATTACCGTACCAGGGGTAAGAGCGTAGAGGTGCTGCGCGACCTTTCCCTGCAGGTTGGCAGGGGGGAGATGGTCGCCATTATGGGGGCTTCCGGCAGCGGAAAGACTACGCTGCTGCACAATTTAAGTGGAATTGATGTGCCGGATTCCGGGGAGATTATGGTAAATGACAAAGAATTATCATCCTTTTCACCGGAAGAGCTTGCCTTGTTCCGCAGAAACCATTTTGGCATGGTGTTCCAGGATTTCCAATTGCTGGAAAGCCTTTCGGTGGAAGAGAATATCCTTCTGCCGATGATTTTGGATAAGCGGGAGGAAAAAGAGCAGGAATATCGGTTAAAGAAAGTGCTGGAAATGATGGGAATTGAGGAACTGGCTGACAGGGGGGTAACGGAACTGTCAGGCGGGCAGAAGCAGAGAACCGCCATTGCGCGGGCATTTGTACAGGAACCGGAACTTATTTTTGCCGATGAGCCGACTGGGAATCTGGATTCCCAGACCGCTGAAAATATTCTGCATTGTATGACAGAACTGAATCGGGAGACCGGGGCGAGTATGCTGATTGTCACCCATGACAGCCATGTCGCCTCCTTTTGCCAGCGCGTACTCTGTATGCAGAATGGAGGCCTGAGATGACTTTTTTTGATATTTCGCTGAAAATGTTCCGTAGAAATTTTGCGCGCTATCGCCTGTATTTCCTGTGCTGTTTTTTGTCGGCGACAGTGTTTTTCTGCTTTGCTTCCCTGTTCACGAATCCATTTTTTATGGAAGGACAGGCAGTCGATCCCATGGTTAGTGAAAATATTATTTTTCCGAGTTTCCTTTCGGCAGTTTTTTTGTTGCTGTTTGTGCCCTATTCATATGCAATATTCCTCTCGGCAAGGAAACAGGAATACGGCGTCCTCTTTTCTTTGGGCATGAGCCGGAAGATGTGCTGGAAGTGCCTGTTGTTGGAGGGACTGGCTTTGGGGACCCTTGCCCTTTTAACTTCTTTTGTGGCAGGAACTCTGTTGTCAGTGTTGTTTTATGGAGTTGTCAGCCATATCATAGGTATCTCTTCCCTGCAATGGAGCGTTCCCTATAAGGCCTATGCAGTGACAGCGTTCCTCTATGGGGCTGCACTGATAGCTGCCGCCATATTTTTAGGTTTACGGCTGATGGGCGGGCGCATACGGACATTGCTGTTGGCGCCTTACCGGGCGGAACGAAAAGGCAGGATGTACCGCAGGATGAAGAAATATTTTCCAGTCTATATGAGGAAACATTTGCTGGAATTCTCCTTGCTCGCCCGCCATAAAAGGGAATGGGCAATCCGTTATGTTGTTTCTGCCTTGTTAATAGGTTCTGCCCTGTATCTGGTTAGTTTTTGTGCGGTATTACATTCCGCGCTTATGCGCGATGTGGAAAATTATTGCCCCTATGATTTGGCGTATACGGAGATATTTGGACAGAACCATATTTCAGAAGATGAACGTGAGTCCACACTGTCCCAATACCAGGTAATTATCGAGGAAGAGCAGCAGGTTTCTTTTGCAAGGGATAATGCATTTAATTATCTCTCCGTGTCGGAAGTCAATGAAAAGCTGGGCTGCAGTTACAGGGTTCCGGCGGGAAAATTTCTGAACTTGTTTCAATATGAGGCGGAAGATGGATATGAACATGAAATTGTGGAAATTCCCAGCATCTC
>CANOHX010000167.1 GCA_947565885.1 uncultured Lachnospiraceae bacterium | reverse complement strand
ATCTGTCCGCTGGCAAGTACATGGTCAACACCGCCGAATCCGATGTCGTATGCCCAGCCGTCACCACCGAAAATCCACTGGGATTTCTTAGCCAGGAAATCTTTCTCAGCAAGGATTTCTTTAGAAGCATCGCAGCCGCAAGCTTCCAATGCTGCAACTAATTTATCTGTAGCAGTTCCGTTCAGCGCGCCAACTCCATAGGTGTCTAACCACTCTTTTCCTGCTGCCGCAACGTCTGCATTCTTGCCTTCTGCAACAAGGGCTTCCACTTTGCCTTTCAGTTTGCCCCTGATTGCCTTCTGAGCCAGTAACATACCATAACCGAACTCAGCCGCATCCTCAAACAGGGAGTTGGACCATGCAGGACCCTGACCTCTCTCGTTTACGGTGTAAGGCGTGGACGGTGAAGAGTTACCCCAGATGGAGGAACATCCCGTTGCGTTTGCAATGTACATCCTGTCACCGAACAGCTGTGTAATCAGTTTTGCATAAGGTGTCTCACCACATCCGCCGCAAGCTCCTGAGAACTCAAGAAGCGGCTGCTTGAACTGGGAACCCTTTACGGTAGTCTCTTTGAATTTCTCTACAACGTCAATCTTCTTCTCAACAGTCAGGCCATAATCAAAGTATGCCTGCTCTCCCACGTTCGCTTCACAGTTCTGCATGGTGAGCGCTTTCTCGCCCTTCTTGCCCGGGCAGACATTTGCACAGGAACCGCAGCCCGTACAGTCAAGTGCAGAAATTGTCATGCTGAACTTGTAATTTGGCATTCCAGTCATTGCCAGTGTCTGCATTCCTTCCGGAGCCTTAGCTGCCTCATCCTCAGTCATAGCCACCGGACGGATTACAGCATGCGGACATACATAGGAGCAGATGTTACACTGGATACAGTTCTCCGGATTCCATACCGGAACGTCAACGGCAATGCCGCGCTTCTCGTATGCTGCAGCGCCGGAAGGCGTCTGTCCATGCTCATATGTCTTGACAACAGATACCGGAATCTTGTTGCCTTCCTGGGCATTGACAGGAATCTGGATATTATTTACGAAATCTACAACGTCCTGACGGTCGCCAGTTGCAACCTTAGCGAAGCTCTCATCCTGAGCATCTTTCCAGCTTGCAGGTACGTCAATCTTAACCACGCCCTTAGCGCCGGCATCGATTGCATCGTAGTTCATCTGTACAATCTTGTCACCCTTCTTGCCGTAAGTTGCCTTAGCAGCAGCTTTCATGAGCTCAATCGCTCTTTCCTCAGGAATGATTTCAGCAAGTTTGAAGAATGCAGACTGCAGAACGGTGTTGATACGTCCGCCAAGTCCGATTTCCTTACCAATCTTGATACCGTCGATTGTATAGAACTTGATATCATTCTCTGCGATATATCTCTTCACCTGTCCAGGTAAATGATTCTCTAACTCTTCCGGTGACCAGGAGCAGTTCAGGAGGAATGTTCCGCCTGGCACTAATTCCTGAACCATGTTGTACTTGCGTACATAGGAAGGATTGTGGCATGCTACGAAGTTTGCCTGCTTAATCAGGTAAGTAGATTTGATTGCTTTCTTACCGAAACGCAGGTGGGACATGGTCACGCCGCCAGATTTCTTGGAATCATAATCAAAATATGCCTGTGCAAACATATCTGTATTGTCTCCGATAATCTTGATGGAGTTCTTGTTTGCACCAACGGTACCGTCAGCTCCAAGTCCCCAGAACTTACAGTTGATGGTTCCTTCGGGAGTGGTTACCGGATCTTCTTTTACTTCCAGGGAAAGGTTGGTAACATCATCATAGATACCAATCGTGAATTCTTCTTTGTCTGTATTGTTATAAACAGCGATAATCTGTCCCGGAGTTGTATCTTTAGAACCAAGTCCATAACGTCCGCTTGTAATCTTAACAGACTCAAATTTGGTTCCTTTCAATGCTGCAACAACATCCAGATACAGCGGCTCGCCAAGAGAGCCAGGCTCTTTCGTTCTGTCTAATACAGCAATCAGTTTTGCAGTCTCAGGAATAGCAGCTACGAAAGCTTCTTTGCTGAACGGTCTGTAAAGACGAACCTTGACAACGCCGACTTTCTCGCCTCTTGCCATCAGATAGTCGATAGTCTCGTCAATTGTATCGCATACGGAACCCATAGCAATGATAACCTTCTCTGCGTCTGCTGCTCCATAGTAGTTGAACAATTTGTAATCTGTGCCGAGCTTCTCATTTACCTTGTCCATATATTTCTGGACAATTGCCGGCATAGCGTCGTAAGTGGAGTTACATGCCTCTCTGCTCTGGAAGAAGATGTCCGGATTCTGAGCAGAACCGTCCTGGCGCGGATGATTCGGATTCAATGCATTCTTACGGAATCCATCAATTGCATCCATGCTTACCATATCTTTCAAATCTTCATAATCCCAAGTCTCAATCTTCTGAATCTCATGAGAAGTACGGAATCCATCAAAGAAATTGATGAAAGGAAGATGACCTTCCAAAGCCGCGCAGTGTGCAACCGGTGTCAAGTCCATAACTTCCTGTACAGAAGACTCGCAGAGCATTGCAGCGCCAGTCTGGCGGCATGCATATACATCAGAATGGTCTCCGAAAATGTTCAGCGCATGGGTTGCCACGCAGCGTGCAGATACATTGAATACGCCCGGAAGCCCTTCACCGGCAATCTTATAAAGATTGGGGATCATCAGCAGCAATCCCTGGGATGCCGTATAAGTGGTTGTCAAAGCGCCTGCTGCCAGGGAGCCGTGCACTGTACCTGCTGCACCTGCCTCAGACTGCATCTCAGTAACCTGTACAGTCTCTCCGAAAATGTTCTTTCTTCCCTGGGTTGCCCATTCGTCTGTAGCTTCTGCCATAACAGATGATGGTGTGATCGGGTAGATGGCTGCAACATCAGTAAATGCATATGAAGCATGAGCTGCTGCATGGTTTCCATCCATGGTTTTCATAGATCTTTTCATTATATTTTTCCTCCTACTTAATATTAAGCATACTGCTTCCAATAATTGGAAGCAGATATGCAGATTTTTCCTTCTTTTATACTATAATGATTTTGTCCCAAAAAGTCAATACCTCTCAGCTTTCTGAGCGGTATTTTCCTCTCACGGCTGGTTGGATTTCATATATTTTTCCTGAAATACCTCCACCGGAAGTGGACGGTCAAACAGAAATCCCTGCCCATAGCGGAATCCGCATTTCACAAGAAATTCCCTCTGCTCCTCCGTCTCGATGCCTTCAAAAATGACTTCCTCTTTGACGCTGCGGATTAAGCAGCCCATATTCCGCAAAAACGCTTCCTCATTCTGCCGGTTCTCACGGTTGAGAAAGCTGCGGTCAATCTTCACGATATCCGCCGGGATGTCAAGCAGCATTCCCAGAGACGAATAGCCTGTCCCGAAATCATCAATCGCCACGCGGAAGCCCGCTGCACGAAGCTGCTGCACTTCCGTCTTTACTAAATCGTAACCCAGCACAAACAGGCTCTCTGTTATCTCTATCTCAATAAACGGATGCTCAACGCCATATTTATCTGTCAATTCCATAATCCGTCGGAAAATACCGTCTTTCTCAAAATGGCATCTGGAAAAATTCACTGAGATAATCGGAAGTTTCAGCCCTTCATCCTTCCAACGCCTCATATAAATCAAGACCTGTTCATACATATAGAAATCAAGTTCCACAATATAACCGGATTTTTCGAGTATCGGAATGAACACGCCCGGCGATTCCAGTTTGCCGTCTCTCTTTTTGAGACGTACCAACGCTTCCCCGCCGGAAATCTCCATCTGGTCCAGCAGGAACTTGGGTTGGATATATACCTGAAACCTGCTCTCCGCAAGGTCGCTCTGAAACTCAGACAGAATCTGCTTTTCAAGTTCACGCTGGCTGCGCATCCTGCTCTCATAAATCCTGCATAATTCTGTACTGCCCTTGATGCTCTTCCTGGCAATATTGGCATTTTCAATGGCCGTATCCAGATTCTCCTCCACATCGTCAATAAAGTAAAGGCCTGTAGACAACCTAAGGTTGCAGGCATTATAGACTTCCCTCTGCTGCTTTGAAAATTCCACGCTCGCCCTGTTGACAATCTTGGCAATCTCCTCCTTATCCGCCCCCCATATCAGGGTGACAAACAAGTCCGAGTAAAGCCGGCAGGAAATCTTATTATTACCGCTCCTAATCCTCTTGGCAAACTTCCGGAGGATTTCATTGCCCGCCTCATGCCCGAAATTCTCGTTGATGTAGGAGAAATCATTGATATCGGTATACACAATCGCATACTGCAAATCTTTCTCCCCACTGGCAAGCTTCTCTTTCACGCTGCTCTTAAACGCTTCCTCTATATACAGCCCCGTCAGCATATCGCGCCGTTTCAAATGACGGATTTTCCTCTGGTCTTCCTCGCGCTGTACCCGCAGCGCCACAAACACAGACAGCATCCTTGTCAGTTCCAAAAATGTCTCTTTCTCAAAATTAGTCCATACCCTGGGCTTTTCCAGGTCACAGAAACTCACATACCCTTCCCCAAGTTCAAAATAGGAAAAGCTGCAATTCACGATAGCACGCATATTCCTCTCGCGAAATACCGCTTTGTCCTTGTCCGATACATAATCATCGCCCCAGCAGTCATTGATGTATGCCAATCCCCACTCGTCAAAGCCGCTCATGAACCCGTCCCAATCATCAAACTTGTCCACAAACTGCGGTTCATAAAGCACACCTTTCTCCCTGGTCCAGCAATTGGTCTGTATGAGTTCGCGCCTCTCCTTGTCGCATTCCAATACGGACACAATGCCTAAATCATACTGTCGCCCAATGCGCTCCATCAATACATTCAGCGAATCGTTGACATCCTTGGAATGGGACAGGAGCGTAAATGCTTCCGAAAGGAAATCCATGTCCTGGATTTTTCCCGCCTTATATTGGTCTATGCGCGGCTCAATCCTTGCTGCCTTGCGAATCTTCCACAGCGGGTCCGTTGCCTCCGCAATCCGGTACTGGTTCTTGCCCGACTCTTTGGCCTGGTACATTGCCATATCCGCTTTGGCAAACAGGGAACTGTAACTTTCCTTAACCGTGCCTACGATTGCCACGCCCACGCTGCAGCTTACCTCAATCTCCTCCTGCCCCCCGCCATGGTATGTCTGGCGTACATTCTTACAGATATTCCCGGCTTTGAGCTTGGCCTGATAGTAATCCGTATGTTTCATGAACACCATGAACTCATCCCCGCCAATCCTGCCGACAATATCCGTTGCGCGGAATAAGTCCTGAATCTTTTTGGCAATCGTAATCAATACGCTGTCGCCAAACATATGCCCCAAGGTATCATTGATGATTTTAAAATTATCCACATCAATCAGCATCAGGGCATGGGTACCGCGAACGTTCTTTTTCAGGTAAGCTTCAATTTCTGATTTAGTCGTGGATTTGTTCAAAAGCCCGGTCAAATCATCCTGTTTCAGCTTGAGTTCCATCTCATCCTGGAGACGCCTCTCCCTGGTGATATCTTCTGTCCGTCCCAAAATGCGCAGGATTTCACCATTCTCTCCCGGAATGCTCCTATAAATCGTCCTGTGCCATGCATATTCCGGCGTCTGCCCGACGTCCGCAACATTTACACGGTACTCCAGCATACCGTTTTCTTCTTCCATGGAAGCGCGTCTGATCATGCCAAAAAATTTATCGTAATCCTCGCGGAATATGATTTCTTCCAATGCTTCGACTGACACGAAAAAATCTTTGCCATTACGGTCCGCAATCATGATATTAGAACTGGAAGCAATGAAAATAGTCCTGTTCTCCACATCATATTCAAAGGGAAATTCCTGGTTAATCTCCTCCACCAGCTTATAACGTTCCGTCTGCAGATAAAGTTCCTCCTCTATCTTCTTACGCATATGGATATCCCAGCATGACACCAGGAAATAAGGCGTCCTGCCCTGATAATAGAACATGCGCATACTCATGGCAATCCAGCGGATTTCCCCTTTCTTGCCGCAGATACGGACCTCACACTCTCCTATCTTCTCTGTGTGTAACAGTTTCTCCATCAGTTCATGCAGCTTCTCACGGTCTTCCCGGTAAACTGCATCCTCAAAGTCATTGGGCAGCACCTGGATTTCTTCGGCCGTATAACCGATGAGCCGGTAAAACTGCTCATTGCCTTTTATCAATTCCCAATGCACTGCCCCTTGTATCACAGCACATCCGGCAGGAAGTTTCTGAATCGTCTGGCTCAGCCGCCTCATATTCTCTTCATTCTCCTCTTCCATGCCCTCGTTCTCCCATTTCTTCTGTTCGTCCATACAAAAACCCCATTTTCAGAAAATTGACAATCAACATATTTCTATCATACCAAATCTTGTATGTTTTTTCAATAAAACTCTTGAAAAATAGCGGATTTAAGGTATAATATCGAAAGATATTATACGCGCCGCAGTGCGCATCGCCTACCATGTTATTGCGCAGCAATTCATGGTATAATATC
>CANOHX010000166.1 GCA_947565885.1 uncultured Lachnospiraceae bacterium | reverse complement strand
CGACAGGCCAGGTCATACTCTACGGCATTTACCAGACGCCGCGCATCCATCCTGCCCGCAGCTGACAGCAAGGTTGCTTTGCCGGCTGTGCCGCAGGAACAATCTATATATTCCCCATTCCCGTCAAATCCTTCTGCTATATCCCCATATTTGCTGTGGTTCGTTTTCACGAGATAATGGAGGTCAATGGATTTTTCTTCATAGGCCTTCCTGTGTCTCGCGGACATGCCGTTGAGAATGGAAGCAACCGCAAACTTCATGTCATTATGGTACACGGTCTGCATGACAGAAATAATATTCAAAATCGTCTTCCCTGTTGTGACCTCGTCCTCAATAAAAATTATCCTATCCGTGTTTTTTACCGCCTCATCCATGTCCTCTTTTACCAGCTTCTGTTCGGTTGCATGGCTATGTTCTTCTGAAAAAAACAGGTAATCTGCAGCTGGGATTACCTCCCTTGTCGTCTGGATATACGGCGTGCCCAAAGAAATTGCAATCTGAGCGCCAATAGCAGTAGCCGTCTCGGCAAATCCAATCAGCAAAAGCCTTTCCCCCTCATATTTACCCTTAAGCTCCTCTGCCAGGCTTGCAAATAATCTCACCGCCTCGATGGGCGAGACTGGAACATGCTTTCCCTGCAATGGATTGACCACCAGATAATTTCTCTTTGCATTGTTTTCTCTCTTCGCTATACTCACCAAATTATTTTTCGTATATTTCATTTCTCTCTCCCATTTCCTGCACCTTACATCATTGCCAGCTTTTACATACGTCAACCCAGCTTGCATTCCCCGAATACTTCTCCAATTCCGCAATCGACAGTTCAATTGCGCTGTTGCTGCTTCCGCAGGCGGGAAAGACTGTCTCAAACCGTTTAAGCGAGCTGTCAAGATAAACCTTCACTCCTTCATTAATTCCAAAGGGGCATACCCCGCCCACCGCATGGCCGATGAGCGTCTCTGCCTCCTCCGGCGCAAGCATCTTGGCTTTGGCAGCAAACTGTGCCTTATATTTAGGATTGTCTATTTTGGCATCGCCCGCCATGACAATTAAAATCGGACTGCCATCCACCAGGAACGAAAGTGTCTTGGCAATCCTGCAAGGCTCACAATTCAGCGCAGCAGCAGCGAGTTCCACCGTGGCGCTTGATACATCAAATTCCTGTATTCTGTTATCCATCCCATATTCACTGAAATATTTTTTTACTCTTTCAATTGACATCTTTTTCCTCCTGTAGTTTCATTCATGTTTCATAATAGTAAATATTATGGGAATAGTCAATGATGTAAAATTGTCTTTTATGTACATGAAAAGGTAACAGAAATAATTGATATTTGATAACTAATGTGTTATCGTATGATAAAAAGGGAAAACTTATGTATACAGTAGAATTATATGAAGATAACAAATTTATATTGGTACATTATTATATAAAGAAATCGCAGAAAGCACCAAAAAAAGAAATTAAAAAAGCAATGAGTAATATTAAAGATTGGATAGAAAGGAATGGTTGATATGGGCAATTATAAAACCTTTGATGAAATGTACAATGATGACAAGATTGTTTTGCCGGAAGAAAGAGAACAGATTAATTTTCAAGTATCCTTAATTGGTAAAATGATTGAAGCAAGGGAGAAAAAAGGACTTTCCCAGCGTGCTCTTGCAGAATTAAGCGGAGTAAAGCAACCTGCTATTGCAAGACTCGAAAGCATGAAATCAACGCCACAAATTGACACATTATTAAAAATACTTGCGCCATTGGGGTACACGCTGTCAATCACACCAATTGAAAATAAGCGGTAAAGGGGCGTTAATCATAGTATGTCAGCCCTCAAATATCTTTACAGTTTCCACAGCAGTTCTCTGCACATATTATTGTATCTTACAGGAAAGTACTTTCGCACTTTAGCACGGAAATTTCTTTCCTATAAGATGAAAACATTTTCTTGAAACCAACATTGTAATCAGGCCTATCATTAGATAAACGCCAGCATACAAAATAAATGCCATTTCTCCCATACCAAAGAAAAGCCATGCGCCGGAGAGGTATAAAACTGCTGATATCACTGGCAGGCTCCACATATGTCCGACATCCTTTCCGGCAAAAACTCCAACCACAAGAGAATATATGGGGTTTACCACAAAAAACAGCAGCAAACAGGCTGCCATGCCCGCATCGCTTTTTACAAAAGAGGCCATCAGACCAGGTAATGCCAACATAACC
This sequence comes from uncultured Lachnospiraceae bacterium, assembly GCA_947565885.1. Taxonomy (GTDB): domain Bacteria; phylum Bacillota; class Clostridia; order Lachnospirales; family Lachnospiraceae; genus Petralouisia. The sequence goes on along the minus strand of CANOHX010000166.1, from coordinate 4,297 downwards.
GCCGCAGTTACGATTATCCAAAATATAAATTTCTTTTTCATGCCATACCTCCATCTTTTCACAGGTCAAATACTCCGCTGCAAGCAATGGAGCATGGCCTGATTTCTTCTGCAGCAAATAACCAAAAGCTGAACAGCCGTTACGCCGTTCAGCTTTGCCTTAATTTATACTTCTATCACGCAAACTGCCGTATTCTTAAGAAATCTTCTCCATCGCCTCTGCCACGGCAGCTTCGCAGCTTCTCATCGCCTGGATGGTCTTATCGAACAGGTCGTCCAACTCCCAGCCAAGCCGCTCCGCGCCCTGGGAAATAATCTCTCTGGAACAGCCAGCCGCAAACCGCTTGTCCTTAAATTTCTTCTTAAGGCTCTTGACCTCCAAATCCATGGTGCTCTTAGAAGGGCGCATCAGGGCGCAGGACCAAATCAGTCCGGTCAGCTCGTCCGCTGCAAAAAGCACTTTCTCCATCTCAAGCCGGGGTTCCTCCTCGCTGCAGATTCCATAGCCATGGGAGCAGATTGCATAAATCATATCCTCACTCACACCTGCTTCACGCAGAAGTTCCGGCGCTTTCTTACAATGCTCTTCCGGATAAAGTTCAAAATCAATATCATGGAGCAGTCCGGTGATGCCCCAGAACTCCTCTTCCTCACCATAACCAAGTTCTTTGGCAAACCAGCGCATCACGCCCTCCACGGTCAGCGCATGTTGGATATGGAATGGCTCTTTGTTATATTTCTTAAGCAGTTCCAGCGCGTTTTCGCGGGAAATGCTGCTCTGTTTAGCCGGAGCATCTGCCTGTTTCGTCTCTGCCTTGGCGTTATCCGACGGCTTCTTGTCCAGGCTCTTCATCGTCGGGAAGAGCAAAACATCGCGAATCGCCGGTGAATCCGTCATCATCATCACCATACGGTCAATGCCGTATCCGATTCCGCCCGTCGGCGGCATACCGATACTCAGCGCATTTAAGAAATCCTCGTCCGTATGGTTTGCCTCCGCATCGCCGGCGGCAAGCAGCGCTTCCTGCGCCTCAAATCGCTCGCGCTGGTCAATCGGGTCATTTAACTCGGAGTATGCATTCGCCATCTCCCAGCCATTCATAAAGAATTCAAAACGCTCCACATAATCGGGATTGTCCGGCTTCTTCTTGGTCAATGGAGAAATCTCAATCGGATGGTCCATGACAAATGTCGGCTGGATTAAGTGCTCTTCCACATATTCCTCAAAGAACAGGTTAAGGATATCTCCTTTCTGATGCCTGTCCTCATATTCTAAATGATGCTCATCGGCAAGCTTCTTCGCTTCCTCCGTCGTCTTAACTCCTGAGAAATCTACATTCCCATATTTCTTTACCGCATCCACCATAGTGATGCGCTCAAATGGCTTGGACAAATCCATCTCATGCTCGCCATATTTAATGATTTCTGAACCCGTCACCTCTTTTGCCACATAGCGGAACAGGTTCTCCGTCAAATCCATCATGCCATGGTAATCTGTATATGCCTGATACAGTTCCATCAGCGTGAACTCCGGGTTATGCCGGGTATCAAGCCCCTCATTGCGAAACACGCGCCCAATCTCATAGACACGCTCCAAGCCTCCTACAATCAGTCTCTTCAAGTAAAGTTCCAGTGAAATACGAAGCTTCAGATCTTCATTCAAGGCATTGAAATGCGTTTCAAAAGGCCTTGCGGCAGCACCGCCTGCATTGCTGACAAGCATGGGCGTCTCCACTTCCATGAATCCCTGTCCGTCCAGGAAACGGCGGATACTGCTAAGTACCTTGGAACGCTTGATAAATGTGTCCTTGACCTCGCTGTTCATTATCAAATCCACATACCGCTGGCGGTATCTCATATCCGTATCGGTAAGCCCATGGTATTTCTCCGGCAAAATCTGCAGGCTCTTTGAAAGCAGCGTCACCTCCTGGGCATGGACAGAAATCTCCCCTGTCTTGGTGGTAAATACCTCTCCCTTGATGCCTAGGATATCGCCCACGTCATATTTCTTGAAATCCTTATAGCTTTCCTCACCTACGCTGTCCCTTGCCACATATACCTGGATACTTCCCTGTAAATCCTGCACATTACAAAAAGATGCTTTTCCCATCACACGTTTGAACATCATTCTGCCGGCAACAGTGACCTCCTGCCCCTCTAATGTGTTATAATTATCCCTGATTTCCTGGCTGTGTTTCGTGACCTCAAATTTCGTAATCTGAAATGGGTCTTTGCCGTTCTTCTGCAGTTCCTCTAATTTCTCATGACGAACCTTTAACAACTGATTGAGATCTTGTCCCGGTGACTGATTGTTCTGTGCCATCTTCTCTTCCTCCTTTTCATCGGTATCGGCACGCGCCGCTTCGCGTCCCCTGCCATCTCGGAAGAAGGCATTTATGAAATGCTTCGCATTTGCCTTCTTCCTCTAATCGGTATCGGCACGCGCCGCTTCGCGTCCCCTGCCATTTCGGAAGAAGGCATTTATGAAATGCTTCGCATTTGCCTTCTTCCTCTAATTGGAACGCTGGATTCCTAATACTTTGTACTGAATAACGCCTGCCTGTGTCTCAATGGATACGGTATCTCCTACCTTAGCCCCTATCAGAGCCTTTCCTACCGGAGATTCGTTGGAGATCTTACCCTGAAGGCTGCTTGCCTCGGTAGAACCTACAATTTTGTATTCTAACTCCTCATCAAACTCGCAGTCCAAAATCTTCACCTTACAGCCTACATTGATTTTATCAAGATCCACTTCATCTTCCACTACAACTTCTGCATTTTTGAGGATTTTCTCAATTTCCTCAATCCTTGCCTCTATATCGCGCTGCTCGTCTTTCGCAGCATCATACTCTGCATTTTCAGAAAGATCCCCCTGCTCTCTGGCTTCCTTAATCTTCTGGGAAACTTCCTTCCTCTTAACCACCTTAAGATCATGCAATTCCGTTTCTAATCTCTGCAAACCTTCATAAGTCAATAAGTTCTTCTTTTCCATAATACTACACCTTCCTCAATTACATTGTAAATAGCTCTTCAAAACCTTCACCTGATTCTGAATAGTTCATTATTATAAGAAAACTTATAACACTCCTTTAACAATCACAGTATTATACCCGATAGGTATGGAAATGTCAAGATTCCCCATATTCTCCACCGGGCACCACCGCCGTTTATACAGGGGAATATATAGCATATCCTCCCTAAGCTGCTTCAATGGGCATTCCCCTTGCTGTTCCATATCAAGGACAACATTGACGTCTGACAGCTTTTCCTCCATATTCACAAATGCGTTGGATGCTGATAACCTTTCTTCGCTATCCAAACCATCATTGGTATCTGCTGAAAAATCTTCTCCTTTGGGGCACAGCTGAACAACCAGACCATCGTCCTCATACATTCTTTGAATATAGCCGGCAAAATATGCAGGGCGGTCAGTGACAATCCGCAAAAAATTTAAATCCTCAGAAATCTGCTCCAACAGTACCTCCACCTGGTCCTCGTCCAGCAATGATTCCGGCGGCGTGTCCGTATCAATCAGCAAGGGACGAAACTCGCGGTAAGATATCTGGTAACGTGGCAGCACCTGCTCCAAAATTATGCGCAGTTTGTGCACATATGGGTTTTCCCATGGAAAGTCCTCCTCTTCCTCTGTCTCCCCAAAGCCTGTCCGTCCGGATGCTTTCTTGCAAAAAAGTTTCTTCAGAAACAAATGCCACCCATGCTTAAAGCAGTTTGTATTTCTTCCATCCTCTGCCGTTACCATCAGCCACCCCAGCAAATACTGTTTGTTCAATATATGAATCAGCCTTTGGGGTTATGCCATGTAACAGACAGCCTTTTATTTTCTAAATAAAGTTTTCTTAGCCGATATCTATTCTTTGAATCAAAAATATTTATGGGTAATTGATGAAGCATGAAACAAGATAAGGACAAAACTCAATAATATATTCAACTTTACTTGCCGAAAGAAGACATCGTTACTAAAATGGCTTTTTCGGGATGTCCACATGGATAGCGAGCATCGGATTGTGTCAGTCGCAATCCGAATTGTAAAGGTCTTTTAAGAAAGAGAAAGAAGGATGCTCCTTGATATGTTATAATGCTTGTGTTGTCTAACCTACACCCGGCAACGGGAGGAGGTGCTTGCATGGAGTTATTCTTCACATTTCTTGTGACTGTCGCAGCAGGTGTGGTTTGCCACCTCATCAGCAAATGGCTAGACAGGCACGACAAAGGCGACAAATAGTCTAGTGGGTGCTTTGCCACTATAAAAAGAAAAGAAGAATCCCTCGACTGTACGC
>CANOHX010000165.1 GCA_947565885.1 uncultured Lachnospiraceae bacterium | reverse complement strand
GAAGCCCCGAAAGATACGGAAAATGGGGGAAACGTGGATTCTAGCCAGGATGCAGGGGGAGGAGAGAATGCAGAAATCCCGAAAGATGCGGAAACCGGGGAAGAAGCGGATAGCAAGCAGGATGCGCAGGATATAGAGAATGCGGGTTCTGGCCAAGATGCGAAGAAAGCGGAAGAGGCAGACGCCCCGAAGGCTGCAAAGGAGGAACAGGGGGCAGGCATCAAGGAAGATGCAAAAGATGAGCAGGGAGCAGAAGCCCCGAAAGAGGCGGAGGATGAGCAGGGTGCAGATGCTAAAAAGGATGCAAAAGATAAGCAGGGTGCAGAGGAAGAAATAGGTGGGGGTGAACCCCAGGCGCTTATTGGAGGTTCTGCCGTTGTGGCAGGAAGCATTGAGATAGACGGCAGTCTATCTGATTGGAAAAATGTGACGGCGCGCACGTCTTCGAATGCAGAATCCTGGAAAATTGCATATTCTGCAGATGGAAATACTGTATATTTCAGTTTTTCAGGAAATGCAGGCACAGAGTGGGATTATAATTTTACAGGAAACCGCTTTGAATTTGCCTATGCAGATGGCGCCAAAGGAGAGGACAGCGCCATATCCGTAGCAGGATGGAATGGCAGCTTCAAGGTGAAGAACGGCTGGTATGGCGATATTTCTGGCGCGGCGGCAGCAGTAGTCAATGAGGCGCATGGCAATAATGCGGGACCATATACGGTTGAGATGGCTGTTCCGGCAAGTTTTTTCCATAGTATGGATTTTACTGTTACATTTGGCGGCACATCCGTCAAAGCATCAGATGTTGAGCGGCTTGATGGGAATTCTGTGGCAGAAGAGGTGCAGCCGGTATATACCGGAATTGCGATTGATGGCAATTATGCTGACTGGGCAGCAGTGGCAAAGGCAGATGCGTCCTGTCCGAACAGTGAGCATCCGGGCTGCCTGTCGATGGTGGCAGCAGTGTATGACGGAGATTGGTTTTATATTTACATAAAAGATGGCAACGGCAGCAATGCTTCCGGGGCAGGAACCCATTCCAATGGTAAGTTTGCGATTGTTTCGGATTTGGGATATGAGACAGATATCCAGCTGTCAACAACGCCGGAGGTTAAGGGCGTGAATGGCGCGCAGGTTGCCTATGTAGGCAGCGAGTGGGAGATTGTGGTCCCCAAAGACCAGCTTCCCAAGTATGAAAAGAGCCTGTCATTCTGCTTTTATCTGGGCGATGCGCTGGTGAGCGATATTGTAAATTTACAGCCAGACAGCGGGAACAATCTGGAGAATCTTTTTAACGGCGTCACTTTTGACGGCGCGTATGAGGACTGGGAAGATTATGGGCATACAACGATTGAATACGCGACGCCTGGTTCCCAGGAATCGCAGATTGATGCGAAAGCAGCGCTGTACTCTACCGGAGAAAGGCTATATGGACATGTGGTGACGGGCATGCCGCAGCATCTGCAGGAGGCAGGGCAGGAGTTTACGGAAGCAATTACCATTGCTTTCAACCAGAGCCAGGAGAAACTGGCAAATGGCACTTATGACCAGAAGATGGCGTTTTATCCCAGATTTGTGACGGTAGACGCCAGCGGCAATATCAACTGGAATCCGAAGCTCAGCGGATTGCCGGAAGGTACATATGAATTTTACATTGCTTCTACGGATGCATGGCATACGTCCCAGAATATCAATAATCTCAATGAGATGGATTTGTTATATGGCAAGATGATGATGACGATTGCCAAGGATGGCAAGGACGAGATGGAATTTTATCTGGAACTGCCGATGGTTGCCAAGAAGCTTGGCGTAGACGAGACAGATTTAAAAGAGATTGCCGCACAGTTTGGGCGGATTGGGCAGCAGTGGATATTTACGGCAGGCACGTCTACCGGGCCAATTGTCGGTGTTGTCCTCTGTGTAGCTGCGGTAGGAGCGGTATTCTGGTACAGAAAACGGAAATATGGGGAATTCCTTCCTATGGGCGCATAGAGCCGTGCCAGGAGGCTGATGGGGGATGTTGCAGATATGCCAGTCTTATGCATTTTGCGAATGGATTCAGATTTGCAATGGAATCAGGAAAGAAATAGGAGGAATGGGCATTGAAAGAGAGAAGACAGCCGTATTATTTAATCTTGATAATGCCCATTTTTTATGTGTTATTGTCAGTTGTCTTGGCAAAATTGATACAGAATAATGGGGCATACCCTTCAGGGATTGATACTCTGGCACATATTTACAAGGGAGATGTGCTGTACCATTCGGCTGCCGATGGCAATTTCTTCCCACTGTATCATCCACTTTGGTATAATGGAATGCAGACGCTGCGTTATCAGGCTCCCCTTCCAATATATCTGTTGGCATTGTGCCAGTTTTTGGGCGGCGGGAATCCGATGTATGGCTATCTGGTTTTTGTAGCGCTGCTCTTTGTTGTCGGCGCAGTTGCCTGGCTGTATGTTGGGTTCAAGGTGCAGCGTCCCATATTTGGGGCATTTTTAGGGATATTGTGGTTTTTTATGCCGAACAATCTCTATGTCCTGATTCAGGAGGGCAATTTGCCGCGTGCGCTCAGCAACGCCTTTCTGCCATTGCTGATGTATTTTATCTATCGTTACCTGCAGGAGAAGCGTTGGTATACGTTTGCAGAAATAGCGGTGTCTTTTGCGCTGGTTTCCCTGTGCCAGCCTGGCTATGCAGGGCTGATAGTGATTGCCTTTGTGATTTATTTTGCTGTTTACGCGGCAGTCAGCCATGAATGGCAAAATTGCGTACGTGCCATGGCGGCGCTGGCTTCGGGCTATCTGCTGGCAGGGGTGTGGTTGATTCCCTATTTGATGCGCAGTACTGCAGCGGCGGAAAGTACAGAGGTATTGAAAGACTTTTTCCAGGATATGTTCTTGACTATCAACCCGGCTGCACGTTTCCAGAGCGGCTGTGTTGATTTTTATTTTGGATTAGCAGCATTGCTGCTGGCTGTTTTTGGGATGTTATTAAGTAAGAAGAAATCAATGCCCGGATTCTGGACGGCAGCAGCTATTCTCATAGGTTCGTCCAATACGCTGCATATCCTGCTGTCCAGCCTTCCGGGCGGACAGGCTTTGCGGATGCTTTGCCTTATTTCCATTGCATTGTGCATGGTCCTGTTCAGCTTCCTCATATGGGACACTTTGAAAAAGGGGTGGATTGTGCTGTTTTCGGTATTGCTGGTACTGGATACGCTGCCATCGCTGCCGCTGGTTCTTGCCTATCAGTCAGGTGAGAAGCCGGAGGACATTTTGGCTGATTATGCGGACTGGACATTGATTGAACAGGCGAAAGAGATTACTAATCAGCGTTTGGCAGTGGTAGATGAGAGCGCATTGAATGCCATGGGTTCTTATCTGGCGACAGGATTTGGCAATCCCATAGCAATTTCTTATGGAGCGGCGGGAGAACTCTGTGCCACCGCTGCCAATTTTACCCAGATAGAGCGCGCCCTGGAGGAGGGAGAGTATCCGTATGTGTTTGATCGCTGTTTGGAATTGGGCAATGATACAGTGATTGTCCGTATGGATATTGTGGGTAATCTTATGGACCATCCGATTAAAGATATGGATAAAGCGGCAGCCCGGCTGGGTTACAGGATGGTGAATTCCAATGATAATTACCGCTTGTACCATCATGAGATGGATGGGAATTGGGGTACGGTTTCCAAATATCCTGCCGTGGGCATCGGGAGCGCCACGGCACAGGTTTCCCGGCAGTTTCCGGTTGTGGAGGAGATGGAAAGCGATAACCTAAATGATTATAAGTTTGAAGATTTATGCGATTATCAATTAATCTTTCTGGCTGGATTTACCTATGATGACAAACCTTCTGCCGAGGCTTTGATTACAAAGCTTAGCGAGGCTGGCGTGCGCATTGTCATTGCGGCGGATGGGATACCGGATGACAGGGGAAGCCAGAACCAGAGTTTCCTTGGGGCTGTCTGCAATGGGGTGGTCTTTTCACAGGGTTATCCTGATTTGGATACGATTGATGGCTTGTTAGAGACAGATTTGTTTCCGGATGGCTACCGGGAATGGAATACCGTTTATCTTGATAATTTAGACAAAGTCTGGGGGACGGTGAAGAATGTTGACTGGGAACTGCCTTTTTACGGAACCGTCAAGAATGATAATATTATTATGATTGGGCTGAACCTTACATATTATTATGGTTTGACGGAGGATGAAAGCATCGGGCAGCTTCTTAGCCATGCGATGGATATTTCATCGGATGACCTGCCTGAGCGGGAAATTGTGCCTTATTCGGTGGCATATGGGCAGCACGGGATTGTTATCAATTCAGAGAAAGCTGATATAAATACTGGTCTTGCCTACCATGACAGTTTTAAGGCGAGCCAACCGATTTATTCGCAGAACCACCTGATGTTTGTGGGGGCGGGGGAGACGGTTATTTCCCTGACATACCCTTATCTGGAATGGGGAATTTTAGTCAGCCTTGCAGCAGCTTTGTTAATTATCGTCTATACGTTTTTTACAAGGGCGCAGGAGAAAAAGGCAGAGAAAGAAACGGAGTGATTCATAGATGGTGAAATACATCGTGGGCATCGTATGTATGGCAGTATGGATTTTTATATTGCATATTCTGAATAAGAGCAAACTCAATTTCTGGCATTTTATCATTGGAAGCGCAGGAGCATTCATATTGATGCTGGTATTCTTAGAGCCATTCCTGACACAGCCGTTGGCGCGGATTGTGGCGTTGTTGGCAAGTTTGCCAGGTAAGATTGCCGGGATTTACAGCGCTCATTATAAGTATGGCGTGATTTTTGTGGAATCTTCGGTGGGTGCAATTTCCCTGAAGATTGATTTTGAATGTTCCGGCATTATTGAGATTATCGCATACCTGGCATTGCTGATGTTCTACCGGGTTTACACAGTTTATGAGCGGATTTATGTGGGTGTGTTGGGTGTGATTGCCATGGTGCTGGCAAATGCGCTGCGGATAACCGTGATTTGCCTGATGATTTATTTTGGCGGCATTGATATGTACTATATTGCCCATACTTTTGTGGGACGGCTGGTGTTCTACAGCCTGTCCGTGCTGATTTATTTCTATGTGTTTACGAAACCGCAGATTATCAAACAGAAAGTGGGAAGTTTCCGGTATGACAGTGATAAATAGTTTTTTTAATTCCATATTATTTTGGGCGGCGTGGATTATCATTCCATTTATTATGGAAATCATTCCTTCAATTGGCAGTTTTCTGATTTTGGTGAAGAAAAAGATATTTCCAATGAAGTATGAGGACCCGGTGTTCTGGCCAGAGGTCACGCTGATTATCCCGGTCTATAATTCACAGGATTCGCTGGAGGAATGCATACGTTCCATCAATGACAGCGATTACCCGAATGATAAGATGCGGATTTTCCTGGTTAACAACCAGGGCAAAGACGATTCGTTCCGCGTCTATACGGAGTGCCAGGAACTGTACCCGGATTTGCTGATGCAGTGGCTCAATGCCAAGCAGGGCAAATCCCGCGCGCTGAATCTGGCCTTGTTCAATGCGGATGGGAAATATATCATCCATGTGGACAGCGACGGTCAGTTTGAGCCCCATGCCATCACGAACATGGTGCGCAAGTTTGAGTCCTGCCAGGATGTAGACTGCATGACGGGGGCGATCCTCACCATGCCGGAGATGATAGAGGAGTATAAGGGCTTTTTTGCAAAAACCCTGCGCAAGATGGAGTTTATGGAGTATGCACAGGCATTTCTGGCGGGGCGCAATTATGCTTCTGAAACAAACAGTATATATACTTTGTCCGGCGCGTTTTCTGCGTTTCGTAAGTCGGCGGTGCTGAAATCGCAGCTCTATAATACAGATACTATCTGCGAGGATACGAACATTACGTTTCAGATGAAGTACCTGCAGCACACCAAAGTGCATATATGTGAAAACGCCATTTTCTGCGTGGATCCGATTGAGGGCGTCAATAAATTATATACTCAGCGGCAGCGCTGGCAGAGGGGAAGCCTGGAGGTGTCCCATCAGTTCCTGGAAAAGGACCTGAAAGTGCATAAGATGTTCAGCAACGTAATGGTAAGGACTCTGATGTATGACCATACGTTTGCCTTTCCCAGGCTGATATGGTATCTTGCCCTGATTTGCCTGATGTGCATGAATTATTCACCGGAAGTTATTCTGGTATCCACAGGCATTATATTCCTGATGTACATTGTCAGCGGATTTTTGTATTATGTTTCTACCATAGGCTGCCTGAAAGAATTTCCTGACCTGAAACGGTATTACCGAAAGCAATGGTACATTGTTCCGCTTCTTCCGCTGTTTAACCTGATTGTATTTTTCATTCGTTTTGCGGGCGTGATTAACAGCATCAACACGGACAGCGCATGGAAGACAAGGACGCTGACCGATGAACGCAAGGATTTTGAGAAAGAGTTAAAGGCAGAGGCGAAAAAACCTATGAATTTATTACAGAAAGCTCGTAAGGCAGTAAATTACGAATAGGTACAGAGTTTATGAAGAATAAAATGAACTATTTTATTACCACCATGGTTG
>CANOHX010000164.1 GCA_947565885.1 uncultured Lachnospiraceae bacterium | reverse complement strand
ACATTAGGCATTAGACGGTAAAGAGGTGAATGAAATGGAAATAGTGTCGCTGTTTAGCGGTGCTGGGGGACTGGATTTAGGTTTGATACAGGCTGGCAATAAGGTGATTTGGGCCAATGATATTGATAAAGATGCGGTTGCTTCCTATAAGGAGAATATAGGGGAGCACATTATTTGTGAGGATATTGAGAATATTGATGTGAATGAAATTCCGGCGGCGGACGTTGTAGTTGGCGGATTTCCCTGCCAGGGGTTTTCACAGGCCAACATGCTGCGGGAACTGGATGATGAAAGAAACCAGTTATATAAATTTTTCTATCGTATAATTAAGGAAAAGCAGCCCCTGTTTTTCATTGCGGAAAATGTCAAGGGGATTTTGAGCCTTGAAAAAGGAGCGGCCATCAGGCAGATAGTCTCCGATTTTGAAGAAGCAGGTTATCTTACGGATGTCAATTTAGTAAATATGGCGGATTATGGTGTTCCGCAGACCAGGCAGCGCGTGATTATCATTGGGCAGAGAAAGGATTTGGGAATGGAAATGTTATTTCAATTTCCCTCTCCGACCCATACGAAAGATGGGGATAATAAGTGGATATCCATTAAAAAGGCAATTGGCCATTTTCCAGATCCGGATGTGGAAAATAATGTGCTTAACCATAGATATTCGGCGTACAAGGTTGCTTACCGAAATTTTACCGGGCATCGCCGGACAGATCCTGATAAGCCGTCGCCGACAATTTTGGCGCGGGGAAACGGAAAAGGCGGAGTGTGCGCCATCCCGCATTACAATGGGAAACGTAGGCTGACTATCCGTGAGAGCGCTAGCATACAGACATTTCCAGAAGATTTTCATTTTACAGGCAGTATGAGTTCGTGTTATCGGCAGATTGGAAATGCAGTCCCCGTTAAGTTTGCAAAAAGGCTCGGAGAAGAGCTGCTCAGATTGGAAAAGGAAATGAAACAATGAGAGTAGTATCGTTATTTAGTGGCGCAGGCGGGTTGGATTTAGGGTTTAAAATGGCGGGCCATGAAATTGTGTGGGCGAATGATTTGTATGAAGATGCAGTGAAAACTTACAGGAATAATATAGGGAATCATATTGTATGTAAGGATATATCAGAAGTAGAGGCAGCGGAGATACCCGAATGCGATATCATGATTGGCGGATTTCCCTGTCAGGGGTTTTCCGTAGCTAATATGAACAGGCATGCCGGGGATGAAAGAAATGAACTGTACAAGCAATTGCTCAGGCTGGTCAGGGAGAAGAAACCGAAATTTTTTCTGGCAGAAAATGTCAAAGGGATATTGAATCTGGACAAGGGAAAAGTATTTGAAATGATTTTAAAAGATTTTTCCGATATCGGTTATAAGGTTAAATTCCAGCTAATGAATGCTGCAGATTATGGTGTCCCGCAGACCAGGCAGCGCGTGATTATCATTGGTGTGCGGGAAGATGTAGAATTTGAATATATATTTCCAACGCCGACATACGATAAGGAGGGAAAATCGGGGCTTCCACGTTGGATTTCCGTAGGGAAAGCCATGTCTGAGATTCCTGACCCGGACCAGCCGAATGATTTGCCCAATCATGTATATTCAAAGTACAAGCTGAAATTTAACGGCTATTTGGGACACCGGCCCCTCGACCCGGAGAAACCAGCACCAACGGTTACAGCCCGTGGGGATAATAAGGGCGGCGTGGTCATACTGCCGCACCCGAATGGGCAGAGGCGGATGTCATGCAGGGAATTGGCGGCAGTTCAGAGTTTTCCGCTTGACTATGAATTTTCAGGAAATAATTCATCTGTATACAGGCAGATTGGCAATGCAGTGCCGCCTTTGCTTGGATTTGCGGTAGCGGATGTATTTAATGGTTATAAGGAGGAAAATCATTAATGTTGCCAAAGACATACATACCCAGGAAGCCTTTTGCAGACTTTAAGTGGAAATGGGCGTGTCTGCAATGCACGGAAGGATTGAACGACCCGGTTGTCTTGCTGGGAGTATTGTTCAGGATGAGGAAATTAGAGCCTTTGGGCCTGAAATATAGTTCGCAGGAATTTGCTGAAGAGCTGATTAGCCTGTCAGAAGATATTCAGGATACGAATATTGGCGTTGACCTGGCAAGGAGAACAGGAGAGCGAAACCTTATCAGGAATTCAGGACAGTATTGGAGGGCGGTTGGTCTGATTGAGCCAGGAGATGGGTCTGGGAAGATTAAGCTGACAGATTTTGGACGCCGGGTGGCGGAACATGATATTTCCCAGGCAGAGTTTGCCGCCATCACAGTGCAGACATTTAAATTGCCCAATCCACAGGTCCAGGGTGAAGAGGAATGCAGACGCTGGCTTGACAGCGGACTGGCATTGCATCCGTTGAAGCTATTATTGGAAATTGGATGCAAATTACAAGATTTGGGGCAGGGATATATTACGACAGAAGAGTTGGTAAAAATCATTATACCGCTATCGGGCTGCCAGGCAAAATTGCAGGATTATGTAAATTTTATTCTGTGGTTTCGAGCGGGTGAAATCTCTCTTATCGGCTGGCCGGATTGCTGCCCGGGGGCGAATGATATGAGGATTGCCAGAGAATACCTGTTGTTTTTGAGAAATTATGGATATGTTGAGTGCATAGCAGGGAATAATCGTTTCAATGAAAAATATAAAATCAATGAACTGCTGCTGGATGAAATCAAAGAATTGATTAAGACGGTTCCACAGGAAGAATCTCTCGTAAATGCATTGAATGTTATCCGTTCATCGGAAATTACATCGGAATTTGAAAGAAAAAGGATACAGCATTCACGGACAGCCCGCCCAAATCAGGCAAGTTTCCGAAGAGAAGTTTTAAAGGCGTGCAAAAGGTGCATAATTACAAATGTGACGATGCCTGAGATCTTGGAAGCCGCGCATATTAAACCCTTTAAATATAATGGAGAAGATACGGTGGCAAACGGTTTTGCAATGCGGACAGATATCCATACATTGTTTGATACGGGGCATCTCAGGATATCTGTGGAAGGGGTGATTGAGCTGTCTACGCGGGCGCGTATGGATTATGGCGCCATGATACCGCCAAGGATTGTAATACCGGATTTTACCAATCGGGAATTTTTAAAATGGCGTTGGGATAATTACAATGGATTATAATATTTTATCCATAGCGCTGCCGAAGCTGCCGCCGGATTGGCAGGAACGCAAAACAGCAGGAAAAGATAATTGACAATTCCTGTTTTATCCCTAATAATGGGAAGTAGTCAGTAAGGTAAGAACCACAGGAGGTAATATGGGAAGGGAAGATTACGGCAAGGCGTTTAAGGCTGGGAAAAAAGATTATCAGGCGCGTATGCTGCGCGGCGTGAAGCCGACACTGCAGGTATTGGATGAGATTCTGCCGGAAAAAGGCTCTTATTCTGAGGTGCAGCTTGGACTGGTGCAGATTCCCACCGACCAGATTGTGGGGACTAAGACGGCTGCAAGGAGCAGTTCGTTTGCAGGAAATTTCATGCCAATCCTGCGGGAGAGTTCGGAGTTTGCCATTAAATGGGAGAACCTGAGCGATGTCCATATGCAAGAGGGAATCCGCGACCCCATCAAGGCTTATGAATATATGAACAGATTCTATGTGGAAGAGGGAAATAAACGTGTCAGCGTCATGAAGTATTTCGGCGCCGTCTCCATTCCGGGTAATGTCACGCGTATTGTGCCCAAGCCCACGGAGGAAAAAGAGAATAAGATTTACCATGAATTTTTGGACTTCTACCAGGCAGTGCCCATCAATTATATCTGGTTTTCCCAGGTGGGCAGCTTTGCCAAGCTGCAGGAAGCCGTGGGCAAGAAGCCAGGAGAAATATGGAGCAAGGAAGAGCAGCTATCGTTTAGCTCTGTCTATACAAGGTTTGCTGCGGAATATCAGGCCAAAGGCGGGAGCAAGCTGGCAATCACGCCGGCGGATGCATTTCTGTCGTTCATTACCTTGTACGGATATGAGGAGATAGAGCAGAAGACGACGGATGAGCTGCGGGAGCTGATTGCCAAAAGCTGGGAGGAGTTTGAACTCTTAGAGCAGACCCCGGACATTGCCCTTAAGATGAAGCCGAGCCAGAAGAAAAAGAAGATTCCTTTGCTTAACATGATCTTCTCTTCTGGTACGCCCAAGCTTAAGATTGCCTTTATCAATGAGAAGCGGCTAGAGACATCCGGGTGGACCTATGCCCATGAATTGGGGAGGATTTACCTGGAACAGACGTTTCCCGAGGAGGTCCATACTATCTGTTATGAGAATGGGACTCAGGAGAATGTGGAGGAACTGCTGGCAGATGCCATTGCCAAGGGCTGCAACCTGATTTTTACCACTTCTCCACCGTTTGTGCAGGCAAGCGTAAAGGCGGCGATTGCCCACCCGCAGATAAGGATACTGAACTGCTCGCTGAATACTTCCCACCGCTACATCCGCACCTATTATTCGCGGATGCATGAGGCGAAGTTCCTGATGGGGGCGATTGCCGGTGCGATGGCGGAAAATAACCGGCTGACCTATATTGAGAATTATCCGATTTACGGTTCCATAGCCAATATCAACGCGTTTGCCCTGGGGGCAAAGATGCTG
The DNA here is from genome assembly GCA_947565885.1 of uncultured Lachnospiraceae bacterium. GTDB lineage: Bacteria > Bacillota > Clostridia > Lachnospirales > Lachnospiraceae > Petralouisia. The sequence continues at coordinate 1,993 of CANOHX010000164.1, read as the reverse complement.
AATCCCCGCGCAAAGGTCTATCTGGAATGGTCTGCCAGGAAAGATGTGGATATCGAGGAGCGTATCCGGGAGACGAATCCTTCCTGCGTATCTGGAAGGGATATGGTCATCCCCGAGGAGGCTTCCCGCTATTTTGGCATTTATTATATGGATGGGAATGGGCCCAAGAATCTGGCGATGCCCCTGTACCATTGGGGGAAATTTTATGAGCAGTTAATCCGCACGATTATGGATGGAACATGGAAATATGATGACGACCCCTCTGCAACGAAAGCTATCAATTACTGGTGGGGGATGGCGGAGGGCGTGGTTGATGTGGTCTGCTCGAAGCATCTGCCGGTAGAGACGCGGCGTCTGATTGAGCTTTTGAAGTCAACCATCAGTTCCGGGGAGTTTAATCCGTTTTCAGGGATTTTGTTTTCACAGACAGGCATGGCGCATGCGGAGCCTGACAGCAGCATGCCGCCGGAAGAAATCATGACGATGGACTGGCTGGCGGATAATGTGATTGGTTCCATTCCCACCAAAGAAGAACTGAAAGCACAAGCGGAACCAGTGATGAAGCAGCAGGGCGTAAAGAAAGACAGCTAGCTAGGCCCTATACATATCGTGCATGGGAGAATTTATTCATGAAAATACTGGCGATTGCGGATGAAGAATCAAATTATCTGTGGAATGATTTCCATAAGGGCAAGCTGGAAGGAGCCGACCTGATTATTTCCTGCGGTGATTTGGACCCGCATTACCTTTCATTTCTGGCAACATTTTCCCATGTTCCGGTATTGTATGTGCATGGGAATCACGATGAGAAATATGAGAAGGTTGCACCGGAGGGCTGCATTTGCATTGAAGATCAAATATTTGTCTACGAGGGAGTGCGCATCCTGGGTCTTGGCGGCTCCATGCGTTATAAACGCGGCTCGCATCAGTATACGGAGTGGCAGATGAAGCAGAGGGTGGCAAAGCTGAGATTCCAACTGTTCCGCAGAAGGGGCTTTGATATACTGGTGTCCCATGCGCCGGCGTATCAGCTGAATGATGGGCGTGATTTGCCCCATCAGGGTTTTCGCGTGTTCAAATCATTGATGGAAAAATACCACCCCAGATATTTTCTCCACGGCCATGTGCATATGTCCTATGGGAGAAACCATAAGCGTTACGATAAATATCTTGATACTCATGTCATCAATGCTTATGGGAGGTGCATTTTTGATTATGAAGATGAAAATCCGCAGGAACATCTTGATTCCCGGTAAATAATCTGTTTGTGAAGGAGAAATACATGAAGAAAGGCATCTTATTTGATTTGGATGGGACGTTGTGGGATTCCTCCGAGGAGGTTGCAATCTCCTGGAGCGAGGCATTGAGAAAGCATTCAGGTTTGGAACTCGACATCACGACCGAGATGATTCAAAGCGTTATGGGAAAGAGCATGACAGACATTGCCGATATATTTTTTGAGAAATATGATTTAGATATGCGCAGGGAACTGTTAAAATACTGCTGCGAGGAAGAGAATGAATATATCCGCCGCCATGGCGGGCAGCTTCTTCCTGGTCTGCAGGAGACCTTGCAAAGATTGCAGGAACAGGGATACCATCTGTATATTGTCAGCAACTGCCAGGTAGGTTATATAGAAGCGTTCCTGGAATACCATAAGCTGGGGACGTATTTTGATGATTTTGAGAGTTTCGGAGGGACCGGCAGGGAAAAAAGCTATAATATCCGGCTGGTGACGGAAAGAAACCATTTGGATTTGGCTGTCTATGTGGGCGATACGCAGGGCGATTACCTTGCGGCTACAGAGGCGGGGCTTGCTTTTATCCATGCCAGGACAGGGTATGGGGAGGTAGAAGCAGATGTGCCCTATATAGAAAGCCTGTCCCAACTGCCAGAGCTGGCGGAGGATGTGATAGCCGCGCCGCAATTGGCTAAATGGATTCGGGTGTCAAAAGGTAAGAATTAAATATGATATTGGCAATTTGCACAAATG
>CANOHX010000163.1 GCA_947565885.1 uncultured Lachnospiraceae bacterium | reverse complement strand
AGCGTGCAGTTAGATTTGTTGTATTTCTAACTTACACACTTTATTTTACACTCTCCCGTATAGGCAATAAAGTGTTTGAAATGACAGCTATCAACCGCTCTTTCTCTTTGCGCGTAAGCTGTTTAATCTGCACCTCACGTCTCATTGCCTCCTGCTTCGTCTCATGCTCTTCTAGATAAACCAGCTCCACCGGCGTACGCACCCTCGTATATTTGCCACCCTTTCCCGCATTGTGGGCTTCTAAGCGTTTTTCAATATTGTTTGTCCATCCCGTATACAACGTACCGTCACTGCAGCGAAGCATATAGGTGACATTCTGTTTTTCTTTCATAATATATCCTCAAATCTTCCGTATCCGCCATCTATGTAGAGAGACTGCAAGCAGTCTCTTATATGCAAAGCAGCGCCGGATTGCAGGTATTTTCCCAGTTCAGGCATCATTATCCGCCATGAATTATGGACGGCAGGGCAGCAAATCCCCCATTCTTTGTATGAAAAACAGCGCTGCGGATTGTTACATATGGGTAAACCCATGAAATCATTGCTGCATACGATTTCTAATATAATATGAGGAAAATTTTCTGCTGTGCCTGTTTGCCCCTGTCCATTATCATTCTACCATCGCTCCGCCCAAAAGTAAATGAGCGGACAGCAAACTGCCACCCGCTCTGTCGGCTTATATCATCACAAAAATTTCATGCTCATTGTATTTTACTGCAGATAACCCATGGGATCTACCGGAACGCCATCTTTCTGCAATTCAAAAAAGAGATTAGAACCTTCAACCGAATAATATTTCGTAGGTTCGCTGATGTAGCCAAGGATTTCTCCATTTTCTACATAATCCCCTGTGCTCTTGGGAATTTCTTTCAATTGCCCATAGATTGCGCTGTAGCCATCGCCCATGTCCACGGTAATTGTCGCCCCAGTTTCTGACATCGTCTCCACGCTGGTCACCTTACCGGCTGCGACCGCTTTTACCGGAGTATTGACCTCTGCCTTGATAATCACAGCCGGATTGTATTTATACTGGTCCAATGTTGCAAAATATACGGTCTGGTCCATGCTGTAATTCAGCACGACATTTCCCTGCAGCGGCCAGCCCAAATCTGTCTCCGCGTCAAAATGGAGAATCGGTTCCACCGGCGTCTGAACTTCACCCACAACCTCCGGCGAATCCATAAAGTTATCGTTTTCCGGAGGAATGATGCCTGAGACCGCTTCCGTCTCTTCTTCCTCTTTCTCCTCAGCTTTCGCCTGTTCCCTCATCTTTTCTGCTTCTTTCTTTGCCCGTTCTTTCTTTTCCTGCTCTTTCTTTTCCTGTTCTCTCGCTTTCTGTTCTCTCGCTTCCTGCTCTCTCGCTTCGTCCTCAGCTTTTGCCTGCTGAATCTGCTTTTGCTGTTCTTTTGCCAGCTGCTCTTCCTGTTTCTTTTCCTGCTGGGTATAATAAATCCCTGTCATGCCGAATGCTGCAACAACCATGAATACAGCAGCAATCAAATAGGATTTCTTGTTAAAAAATGCTGATACTCTTCTGTTTCTCATCCTGTCACCTTCCATTTCTGTTTGTTTTTCCTTTTTAGTTTTTCCGAAAAAACAAGGTTTATACAGGATGTATAAGATTTTATGTAATAGTTATTCCATATCTTTCTGCACAGTCACATCTTTATAATAATATTTTAAAATTTCTTTATAGTCGCTTCCTGCCTTTGCCATCTCATTCGCCCCATACTGGCTCATGCCAATGCCATGTCCCATGCCCTTGGTGACTATACGCATCTTCCCCTCCACTTCCTTTATGGAAAAACAGGCCGAGTTCAGACCCAGGCAGTCCCGGAAATCTTCACCCGCCATTGTCTGTTCCCCTACTGCTATTTCCAGCACATATTCACTGGAATCACGCTTCGTCACAACAATCTGTTCCGCCAGGTTTTCCTCCGTCAGCCCGGCATTTGGGCAAGCCTGATTCAGCTTGTCTGCCAGTTCTTTTTTTCCCATAAAGGTCACTTTTAAATAATCATGCGAAGAAATGTCCATGCTGCTGTCCACGCTGCTGAGATAGGGCAGGCTTACCCCCAACGCTTCCTTTCCATCCCTCGTTTTACCAGCGCTGACGGCATGGTAGGCAGCATAAATAGGTTCGTTCTCACTGGTCATTATTTCCCCCTCCGTGGCTGCAAGCGCCTCCTCCAGAGTCTGATAATTTTTCTCAAATCCATTTTGCCCCCACAGAGACAGCATCTCTTCCCTTGACATGGACTGCGGCAATTCTGTGTTGTTTGCCAAGGCACGCTTTAACGCTGTCCGTGCGGCTACAGTCTGCGCCTTTATTGCTTCTGGCTGGTACTCCAGGGAAATTTCTTCCGCCACGATACCTGCCAGATATTCTTCCTCGTCCATCTCCTGTCCCTCTGCCCTTTCCTGGGGCAGAAGCTTCTCCGCTATGATTGCCTCGGTCTTTTCTGTTTCCGTGCTTGTCTCATTTCCTTGAAACAGAAGGGTAATGATATAGGGTGCTGCCAATACCAAAACACAGGCTGACAAAAAAGTTTTTATTTTCTCTTTCAGAATAACACCCCCTAGCTTGTTCCATGCCCCTATAAATTCCATACAATCCAGACGATAACAATTTATTCAAAAAAGAAAAAACTATGCATATAATCCATGGTTTTTTCTTTTTTTTATTTCATTCCCTATTTTTTTCGAACTAAAGTTCTTGCTTTTTGCTGCAAGCCGTGTTATTATATTTTCAGAACATTTGTTCTTCATTCTAAATTTGAGGATTTTTTGCCATGAATACAATACAGATGGATATGGATTTATTTGAAAAACTGACAATTTTATCTGATGCTGCGAAATATGACGTTGCCTGTACCTCCAGCGGCGTGGACCGCAAGGGAAATGGGAGGGGCATGGGCAATTCCGTTGCCCCAGGAGTCTGCCATACGTTTTCCGCTGACGGAAGATGTATCTCATTGCTGAAGATTCTGTTTACCAATGAATGTATTTTTAATTGTGCCTACTGCCTGAACAGCCGGGATTCTGACGTCAGGCGCGCCTCTTTTACGCCGGAGGAAATCTGCACTATTACGTTGGAATTTTACCGCCGCAATTACATCGAAGGCCTTTTCCTCAGTTCAGGTATCCTGGGCAGCCCCAATTATACGATGGACCTAATTTACCAGACATTGCTCAAACTGCGTACGGTTCATCATTTTAACGGCTATATCCATGTCAAGGCTATTCCGGGCGCTGACCCGGCGCTGGTGGAGCGGACTGGTTTCCTGGCGGACCGCATGAGCATCAACCTGGAGCTTCCCACCGCGGACAGCCTACAGAAGCTTGCCCCCTGCAAGTCACGCAGTACAATCTTAAAGCCTATGCGCCAGATCCAGAACCGTATTTCAGACAATAAACAGGAACTTACCGTGTACCGCAAGGCCCCTCGTTTCGTTCCTGCCGGACAGTCCACACAGATGATTATCGGCGCCACCCCGGAAAATGATTTCCAGGTCATGAGTGTCGCGGAAGGACTCTACCAGAAGTTCGGGCTGAAGAGGGTATTTTATTCCGCTTTCGTCAACGTCAACGGCAATTCCATGCTTCCTGCCCTCCCTGGCGGACCGCCCCTGCTGCGGGAACACCGGCTTTACCAGGCGGACTGGCTGCTGCGTTACTACCACTTCAAGGTTGCAGAACTGCTGTCAGAAGACCGCCCGGACTTTAATATATTCTTAGACCCCAAATGCGACTGGGCGCTGCGGCATTTAGATTATTTCCCAGTGGAAATCAACCGCGCCACCTACCAGACACTTCTGCGTGTTCCGGGAATTGGCTATAAATCCGCTGAACGTATCGTAAAAGCCCGCAGGAAGAATTCCCTGACATTTGATGATCTGAAAAAAATCGGCGTTGTGCTCAAACGCGCCCTGTATTTCATCACCTGCTCCGGGAAGATGATGTACCGCACCAAACTGGATGAGGATTATATCTGCAAGAATCTTATGCAGGATAAGACACAGATTCCCCGGGACATCCGAGAGGGCGGATACCAGCAAATAAGCTTTTTTGATAAAGAACTGCAGACTGATTTCCAGTTATTGACCTAAGGAGGGAAGAGGCCTTAGGTCTCTGGAAACAGCCAAAGACGTTCATTGACCTAAGGAGGGTAGCGCCATGTATATTTTTGTTTGTGAAGACAGTATTGACGGCATTTTCACCGGCATCTACGATGCCTGGGCGAGCCGCTATGGACACGTCAATATTGTCCTCACCACCCACACGCCAGACAATTATTCCCTGTTTGAAGAATATATCACGGTCCAAACGGACTATGAGAAGAGCGCTAAGGTTGCACATACCCTACAAGAGCGCATGGGCGAAGAGACTTACCAGGAAATATGCCAGGCAGCTTTGGCGCTGGAAGCTGATTCTCACAGGCAGCCCATAGACAAGGCGGAAGCCATCTACAAGACGGTTGTCCTCGCCCTGTCCTTAACAGATGCCGGCAGAGTAATGAATTATCTGGGGGAACCCTGTGTGAACCGCACGTTCCAACTCTCCCGCAGTACTTTCAATGAAGCCCATCATCTATTAGGTTTTCTGCGTTTTCAGGAATTGGAGAACGGCATTCTCTTTGCACAAATCCACCCTAAGAATGATGTCCTGCCATTTCTGGGGGAACATTTTTCAGACCGCCTCCCGGAAGAGAACTTTATGATATATGATGCGACACGGAATCTTGCCGTACTGCACCCCAAGGGGAAAGGATTCTTTATTACCGATACCGGAGAGCTGAATCAGGAAATGCTGCAGCGTCTTTCCCCACAGGAACTGGCATACCGTAGGCTGTGGCGCACTTTTTTTGAAAGTATTGCCATTGAATCAAGGAAAAACCCCAAACTGCAGAACCAGAATCTGCCAAAACGTTTCCAGAGAGATATTGTAGAATTTACAGAACTTCCTAATAATTGAGATGGAAATTGTTTACCAGTCATTTATACCTCCATACAGACCCGCTGCAGCCAACGCATGGAACAGGCGCGTTTACTGCAATAGGTCGCTCAGCTTTGCAAACTGCTCCAATGACAGCGTCTCTCCCCGCACATTCGCTGGCAGGTTCATTTTCTCTAAAGCCAGCACAAGTTCTTCCTTGCTGCGAGCGATATCCGGCGCGTTATTCAGGCCATTTACCAGCGTCTTCCTGCGCTGGTTAAAGGAGGCACGGATAATGGCAAACATCTGCCTCTCATCTGCTACCCGCACCGGCGCTTCCCTATGCCTGGTCAGCCTTATCACGGCGCTTCCCACTTTGGGCCGGGGCATAAAACAATTTGGCGGCACATTTGCTACAATCTCCGGCTCGGCATAATATTGGACGGCAAGGGACAGCGCCCCATAATCTTTGGTTCCCGGACCTACCTGCATCCGCTCCGCAACTTCTTTTTGCACCATAACCGTAATGCTTTCGAGCGGCACATGGCTTTCAAACAGTCCCATGATGATGGGCGTCGTAATATAATAGGGTAAATTTGCCACCACCTTAATGGGTTTCCCTTGATTTCTTTCCTGCACAAAACAACCAATATCCATTTTCAGGATATCCTGCTGTATGATTTCTACGTTATCATATGCGCTGAGCGTATCTTCCAGAATGGGAATCAGATTCCTGTCAATCTCCACTGCTGCAACACTGCCGGCATGTTCGCAGAGATACTGCGTCATCGTGCCAATTCCTGGACCGATTTCCAACACAAAGTCCTCTTTGACGATACCTGCCGCGCATATAATCTTATCCAGCACCCTGGGGTCAATAAGGAAATTCTGTCCATATTTCTTCTGGAAATTAAAGTTATATTTCTGCAATACCGCAATGGTATTTTGCGGGATAGCTAATGTCGCCATGCTGTCCTCCTTATGCCAAATGCTGCCCTTTCCCAAACAACCTGAGGGCATTTTCGCGTGTCGTCCTGATTACCTCTTCTTCCGTAATCCCCCGCAAAGCTGCAATCTCCCTTGCCACATATGGAAGATTCAACGATGAATTGCGTTTGCCGCGGTAGGGTTCCGGCGAGAGATAAGGACAGTCTGTCTCCAGCAAAATCCGTTCCAATGGGACACGCACTGCCGTTTCTTTCAGCTTCCTGGAATTTTTAAATGTCACTACCCCGCCAATGCCAATGTAATAGCCCATCTTCACATATTCCTCAGCCAATTCCGGGGAATAGGAAAAGCAATGGATGACGCCAGGAATCTCCTGGGCATGGATTCCTTTCATCAGCTTTAACGTATCCTCCGCCGCCTCCCTGGAATGGATGATTACCGGAAGCAAAAGCTCCCGCGCCAGTTCCATCTGCCGGCAGAACCAATATCGCTGCCGGCTCTGAGCCTGAGGATCTTTTTCCCAATAATAATCCAGGCCAATTTCACCGATTGCCACCACCTTGGGCAGAACAGCAGACTCTTTCAGCCATTCGTAGGCCTCCTCATCCAAATCCGCGATATCGCTGGGATGGATTCCCAACGCTCCATAGATGAATTCATATCGCTGCGTCAATTCCAAGGTTTGCTTGCAGGACGCCAAATCTGAACCTACATTAATGATTCTTCCTATCCCATTTTCCTCCATGGAGGAAA
>CANOHX010000162.1 GCA_947565885.1 uncultured Lachnospiraceae bacterium | reverse complement strand
TCCTCAAAAATGACCATATCTGCCGGTTTATGGGCTTTGGGATATCCAGGAAAGAGCAGGAACAGATTGACATGATACGAAGAAAGTATGAGGGATTCATAAATGAGTAGCAGTAAATTTAAAAGCCCGGCTTACGAAGTCATTGCAGTGCCGATTGAGAAAATCATTCCAAACACTTACAACCCCAACGCCGTTGCCCCGCCGGAAATGCGGCTCTTGTATGACAGCATCAAGGAGGACGGCTATACTATGCCCATTGTCTGTTATTATTCCAGGGAACAGGACAATTACGTGATTGTGGACGGCTTCCACCGTTACCGGATTATGCTGGATCACAAGGATATTTATAAGCGTGAGAACGGCATGCTGCCGGTGACGGTCATAGATAAACCGTTTTCCAACCGCATGGCGAGCACCATCCGCCATAACCGTGCGCGCGGCAGCCATGATGTGGATTTGATGAGCAATATTGTAAAGGAGCTTCACAAGGTAGGGCGTTCCGATGCCTGGATTTCCAAGCATTTGGGAATGAGCCGTGATGAAATCCTGCGCCTGAAGCAGATTACCGGTCTGACCGAGCTGTTCCGTGATGTGAAGTTTGGGCAGGCATGGAAGCCCGTGGAGGAAGAAGAATAGAATAAGTTTCCTTTTGCTAAATTAGCTTGTGGAACAAGAGATTGTATGGTATGATTCAGAGGAATGGATTGGGATTATACGGATAATGGTGAAACGCGTTGGTTTGGTGATAATTTGTGTTTATTAAATTGGAGGAGGGAGCATCCATGAAGAACATGAAATTGGCAACGAAAATAGGTGTTATTGTTATTTGTATCTTGACGGCAGGACTGGCAATCTTATGGACAAGCATGAACGGAAATATATCTTCCTTGCTGGAGCGGCAGATTTTGGAAAATATGAATGAGGCGGCAGCGACGCGCGGCGAAATTACGGAGGAATATGTCCAGGCGGCAGAATCTTACTTGTTGGGCTATGGCCAATCTTTAGAGCTGCGTGAGGCATTGCTGCATCCGGAAGATGCCGACATTGTTTCACGGGCGCAGGATTATACGAAGAGTTATGGGGAAGTCAATGGAAATCTGGAAAACATATACCTTGCGGATTATAACTCTACGGTATTAGTTTCCTTTGTGGAGGGACCAATCGGCAAAACACTTCGGGAAGGAGACTCGTTAAAACAGCTGCAGGACCAGGTGTTCGGCAGCACAAGTATCTGGAACAGCGGTGTCTTAATGTCTCCCTCTACAGGCAAGCAGGTTGTCTCTATGTATTATCCTCTCTTTGATGGGAATGAGCCTTTGGGATATGTGGGCTGTGCGATTTATGCAGACGAGCTGAAGAATATGCTGGACCAGTTACAGGAAGATGGGAGCAAGGATAAGGATTACATGCTTTTGGATGCAACGACGGGTACATACATCTTCAGCCCTCAAGAGGAAAAAATTGGGGAGGCAATTGAAGAAGAACATGAACTGCAGATATTGGAACGAGCGAAAAGCGGCCAGTCAGGCAGTGCTTTTTATACATATATGGAAAATGGTAAAGATAAGCTGTCGGTTTACTATTATATGCCGCAGAGGAATTGGGTGCTCGTGATGCTGATGGAGAAAGCGGTGGCGTTTGCTTCCGTTACGCAGATGTCAACAGAATTGCTGATTATGTGCGCCGTGATTCTGGCTCTGATTTCCCTTGGCGTCTGGTTTGCCGGCCGGCTGATTGCCAAAGACATCAATAAGGTGTCCCAGATAATCTATGAGATAGGGACGTTAGATCTGACGCTTAAGTATAAGCTGGATAAATATACCTCGCGTCGGGACGAAGTGGGTACGATTGCCAAGGCGACGCAGAATCTAGCGGACACCGTCAGTGAGGCAGTTAAATTGATTAAGGAGAAAAACGGAAAGCTTTTAGATACGTCTGACACTTTGCGCACCGGGGTCTCTACGACCAACACGTCCGTGGATGATGTGGAAAAAGCAATGAATGAAATTGCCGGAAGCGCGACCCAACAGGCGGCGGACACCCAGCAGACGGCAGATAGCATATTCCATATAGGGGAGAATATTGAGCGTACCATGGCGGAGACGGAGGCGCTTAGCCAATATGCGGACAATATCAAGGAGACTGCTGAGGCAATGCGCAATACCATCCGGGCGTTGGCGAAAGTAAACAGCGATACAGAACATGCAATGGATGAAATCAGCGCGCAGGTCCTGTCTACCAATGAATCGGTAGTCAAAATCAAAGATGCGGCCCAGCTGATAACTTCCATAGCCGAGGAGACGAATCTTCTGTCCCTGAACGCTTCCATTGAGGCGGCGCGCGCCGGGGAGCAAGGTCGTGGGTTTGCCGTGGTGGCTGACCAGATTCAGAAACTTTCGGAACAGTCCAACGATTCTACCAAATATATTGATGACATTGTCAATAACCTGATGCGAGAATCTGGCAAGACTGTGACCTTTATGGATGAGACGAAAGGAGTCATACTTGAGCAGAGCAGACAGCTATCCCATACCGAGGAACAATTCTCAGGAATCTATAAAGATATTGAGGTGATTAAAAATGCAGTGACGGCAATTTATGATACCGTCAAGCAAGTGGACGAAGAGCGGCTTATCGTTGTGGAGGCAGTGCGCGACCTCTCAGCGATTGCGGAGGGCAATGCTGCCGGCACAGAGGAGACGCTGGCATCGACAGAGTTGGTGAAAGAGATGGTAAAAGATATTTCAGATGTATCCGACCAGCTGATGAACGTTTCAAGCGATATTGAAAAGAGCGTAAGCGGATTTACCGTATAATAGGAATCTGCTGGAAAATATAAAAGAGCTGCTGCGAACTGGCAGGACGACAATCTGTGGCATGGATTTTTCCAATTACAGCCCAATTGTGCGATTGCCATGGTTGCAGCAGCCTTTTTTCTTAACAGGAAAGGCTTTACCATGATAGAACGTGAAAGTGCCCTCCTGTAAGGCAAAATTAATAGGTGTACGTTGTTCGCGATTAATCCGCAAGCGCCAAAATATCTTCATAAAAAGTTGGGTAGGAGATAGATACGCATTTTTCATCATCCAATACTGTTTCCCCGGAAGCGTTCAGCCCGGCAACTGTAAAGGCCATGGCAATCCGGTGGTCCTTTTGGGTCTTAATCTGTGCGCCGTGCAACGTTTTTCCTCCTTTTATGGACATGCCGTCATCTGCCGGGGTGACTATGGCGCCCATGGCGCTTAAGTTCTCTGTGATGGCGGTAATCCGATCAGATTCCTTTACTTTCAGCTCCTGCGCGTCACGGATAACGGTGGTGCCTTCAGCAAAAGCAGCCATCACGGCGATGATGGGAATTTCATCAATCAGGGTAGGAATCATTTCTCCGCCAATCACTGTGCCGTGCAAAGAACTGCTCCTTACGAGGATATCGGCGACCGGTTCCCCGGAGACCGTGCGCTCATCCAGCAAGGAAAGGTTGCCGCCCATGTCCCAGGCAGCTTTGAGGATGCCGCTGCGGGTAGGGTTGATGCCGACATTTTTGATTAGTATTTCCGAGTGGGGCGTAAGCAGCCCTAAAGCGATAAAGTAGGCGGCGGAGGAGATGTCTCCAGGCACATGGATATTCTGCCCCTGCAGTGTGGGTTCCGGCTCTATGGAGGCTGTTGTGCCAGCGGTATGCACCGTTGCGCCGAAACCGGACAGCATGAGTTCCGTATGGTTTCTCGACAGTACCGGCTCTGTCACGCTGGTTGTCCCCTCAGCGTAGAGACCGGCAAGGAGCACGGCTGATTTTACCTGGGCGGAGGCTACCGGGGACTGGTAATGGATGCCATGCAGGTGTCCGCCGCGTACCGAAAAAGGAGCGCAGCCCAGGTCTGTCTTATGCATAGAATGCGGAAAAGATGCGGGATTCCAGCTCTCAAATTCTGCGCCCATCTGTGTCAGGGGCGTGAAAATACGTTTCATGGGACGTTTGCGTATGGATTCATCGCCATCTAGCACAGACTTGAAAGGCTGCCCGGCAAGAATGCCGGAAATCAGCCGTGTGGTAGTCCCGCTGTTGCCCACGTCAAGGACTGCTGCGGGGGCGGACAGGCCATGCAGCCCATTCCCATGGATGCGCACAGCTTTGTCGTTGTTTTCAATGTTAATCCCCATCTTCTGGAAGCAGGATATGGTGGACAGGCAGTCTGCGCCCTGAAGAAAATTGCTGACCACAGTCAGCCCTTCGGAAATAGCGCCAAACATGATGCTCCTGTGGGATATGGATTTATCGCCGGGGACGGACAGTTCCCCATGAAAAGAATATTTGTCTGTGATTTGCATTTCATTACCTCATTTCATCATTTATCAGCAGCCGGTGAAAGCATTGGCCTATATTTTTCATTCATCAGCAGCCGGTGAAAGCAGTGGTTTATATTTTTCATTCATAAACAGTATAATGGTATTGCCGCAAGAGGGCAACTGCATATTTTCTTGCCTCTTCCTCATAAAATTCCATATGAAGCACTCCATCTAAAAATTCCCGGTTGTGGATGATGCCGATATTCTTGATGTTGATTCCGTGGCTGGAAAGGATAGTGGCAAGGGCGGCAATTCCGCCGGTCTCATCCACCATATCGCAGTAGATTTCATACACTTTGGGCAAGGGGCCGGAGCTGGTGATAGTCAGGGAATCCCGGTAATCCTTAGCGCTTTGGAAAAAATCAAACAGTTCCTGGCTTTCGGAAGCAGAAATCAGTTTCCTCGTTGTATTCAGTGAATCCATGAATAAATCAATCAGTTTGATAATCTGTTCCTGGTTCGTGAGGCAGATTTGCTGCCACATAATGGGGGAGGAGGAGGCAATCCTTGTGATGTCGCGGAATCCCCCGGCGGCAACTTTTTTCATAGTCTGCGTATCGTCGTCTATATCCTGTACCAGGCTGACCAGGCTGGAAGCCAGGATATGCGGCAGATGGCTGATGGCAGCCGTGATAAAATCATGCGACTGATAGTCGGATACCATGGTTATCGCGCCCAGGGAAGCGATAAATTCCTGGAATTCCTGAACAAGGCTCTCTTCCATCTCAGCAGATGGCGTGAGGATATAGTAAGCATTTTCCAGAAGATATGGGGTTGCATGGGCGTAGCCGCTTTTCTCCGAGCCTGTCATGGGATGTCCGCCGATGAAATAGGGAGCGATTTTGTCAGGCAGAGCTTTGTGAATATAGCTTTTTACGCTGCCAACGTCAGTAATTATGCAGTTTTTCCCGGCAAAATCAGACAACTTTGCAAGATATTCTGCATTTTTCTGCACAGGCGCGCATAAGAAGATATAGCGGCACTGGGCAAAATCCTCCCCCAGTTCCGTAAAGCCGTGGGAAATGACGGATTCCTCCATGGCAAGTGATAAGGCCTCTGTATTTAAGTCATATGCAATCAATGTAATATTTGGGTAAATGCGGTGGATGGTCTTGGCAATGGAACCGCCAATCAGCCCAAGACCGACAAAACCAATCTTATCAGGTAACATAGTCTCCTCCTGAACTTGAATAAATAATCTTTATCTATGGTAAGGGAAAAGAGAAAAAAAGTCAATACGTTGTAAAAGTTGAATAAAAAGGTTGTATTTTTCAAAAAATTTTAGTAAAATATAGACATTAAAATAAAATGTATTGGAGGAAGGCATATGAATGTTTATACAACGGATAAGATAAGGAACGTTGTCCTGTTGGGACACGGTGGTAGTGGAAAGACGACTTTGGTGGAAGCAATGGCGTATCTGTCCGGTATTACCAAGCGGATGGGAAAGGTCACAGATGGCAATACCATCAGTGATTACGACAAAGAAGAAACCAAGCGTCTTTTTTCTATTAATACATCAGTGGTACCGGTTATCTGGGAAGACACGAAGATTAATCTATTGGATGCGCCAGGTTCTTTCGGCTTTGTAGGTGAAGTAGAGGAGGCAGTCAGCGTTGCCGATGCAGCAATTATCGTGATATCCGGTAAGAGCGGCGTGGAAGTAGGGACACAGAAAGCATGGGATATCTGTGAGAAATATAAGATACCACGTATGGTATTCGTCACGGAGATGGATGATGATAACGCAAGTTTCCGTCAGGTTGTGGAAGATTTGCAGGAAATGTACGGCAAGAAGATTGCGCCGTTCCATCTGCCAATCCGTGAGAATGAGAAATTTGTCGGCTATGTCAATGTGGTTGCGCAGACTGGCAACCGCTGGAATGACAAAGGGGAAGTCGTAGAGGCAGAGATTCCCGATTATTCCCAGAGCAATTTGGAAATTTGCCGTGAGGCATTGATGGAGGCGGTTGCCGAGACGAGCGAAGAGTTTATGGACCGTTATTTCTCAGGAGAAGAGTTCTCTGAGTTTGAGATTCGTTCCGCACTGCGCACCAATGTGGTAGATGGAAGCATCGTGCCTATTTCCATGGGATCCAGTACTTTGGTACAGGGTGTCTACACCTTGTTGGATGATATTATCAAGTATTTGCCAAGCCCGGAGAAACGCCCGTGCAAGGGTGTCAACATGAAGACAAATGAAGTATTTGACGGTGACTACGATATCGCAAAAGCTAAGAGCGCATATATTTTCAAGACGATTGCAGACATCAATCCCCTTTGCCGGGTAATTGCCATAAACCAGTTTATCCTGCCGGATAACCTG
>CANOHX010000161.1 GCA_947565885.1 uncultured Lachnospiraceae bacterium | reverse complement strand
AAAAAAGCTGCGAATTTTTCCTCCGTCATATCTGTAAAAAAACGACCGTTTCTATTTCCCGCAAAAGTTCCATATTTAAAAGACGTGTAAATAATCCCATTCCTTTTCAGAGCAGCCGCCATCTTTCGCATAACATCCGCAAGCTCCTCAACCGGCAGATGCAACACGGATGAACACGCCCAGATACCCTCATATTTCTCCACTTCTGCCAGTTCCTGGAAACACATATTTTTTACTTTAACCCCCGTATGCCTGGCAGCCAATTTACACAACTCGGCTGAGCCGTCTAATAAATCAACATGATAGCCTTGCTGCAGAAAAAACTTGGCGTCACGACCGGAACCACAGCCAAAATCAAGTATATAGGAACCAATTTCCAGCTTTGATAAAAAAATATTCTGTATTACCGAAAATTCAGCATCCACTGTATTTCTATAAAATTCTTCCGCATGGCTGTCATAGTAACTCAGAGTATCGCTGCACTGCATAATATCCTTTCCTCAAATCTAAGGACTCACTGGTCAAATCACTGCTCCCTAAATATCCTTATCCTCGCTTTGCCTCTTCCATAGCACGCTGCCGCTTATATTCCTGCTTCTTCTCATACATCATGGCATCCGCCCGCTTGAGCGTACTGTAGAGGTTTGAATCCTCCTTCTCCTCGTAAACCGCATAGCCCACTGCCATGCTGAACTTTACGACAAACTCCCTGCGGCTCATCTCCTGGACCTGCTTATCTAAGAAACGCAGCTTGGCTTTGATTTTGTCCGGCTTAACGTCCGGCGACCATGCACAGAATTCGTCCCCGCCGATACGGTAACACCTGTCATCATCGACAAATACTTTCTTTAAGACTTCCGCAGCCATCTCAATATACTGGTCCCCATAATCATGTCCATATGTATCGTTGCATTTCTTAAGGTCGTTCAAATCACACATAAAGATAACTGTCGGCTGTATAATCTCATTCTGAGTTACCTCATCTACAATAATACGCCCTTCCAAATCCTCTGTAAACGCAGTACGGTTTAACAATCCCGTCAGTTCATCTGTAAAGGCAAGTTTACGGTAAATTTCACTTTCTCTTGCCTGTTCCATCAATTTCCTGGACTCGCTCACATTTTCAATTGCCATCACGACAATATATATTAAAAATCCCGCGCTGCCAAGAGGCGTGCTCTTATTGCCAAAACGGAAAATCCCTAATTCCAGTACCGTGCTTAGCAAAATAACCATCACACCGATACTGTTTACCTTAATCTGCCTGGTTAACCTGTTCTTTAAGACTTCATGAATCGTCATCACCACAATGCTGACCACAAACACTAACAGACAGATATGCGTCAGAAACAGCGTTTCCCGCAGATCAAACAGCCCCGTTACCTGCAGGAACACCCGCGCAATAATCACTACGCAATTCAAATAGCAGCATACATCCCACAGCTTATGCTCCCCATTACGGTACATCTGGCGCAGGAACATCACAAATGGGATGGGCATTATCATCAGCATCAGATGGGAAACAAACACAATCACCATATTGCAGGGGAAAAACAAGTCCAAAATCTGCGTCTCACAGATGGACCAGACCCCGAGCATCGTGGCAAATATGGCAAACTGCAGTATCGTTTCGGCAACCTGTCCCCTTCTCACCACAAAAAAGCCATAGAACAGCATGACGATGCCTGCAATAGCAATCATCCCCGCCAGAATAAGACGGAAAATCTGGTTTTTCAGAATATTATGCTCCACGTCCTGATAGGTGCCATAGAAAAAACTTCCCCTGGGCCTGCTGTCGCTGTAAGCCGGGGTCACCCGGAATACAATTTCCTTGCCGGCATCCCCTGAGGCGAGCGATACCACATTCCAGCAAAAACCCGTTGTTTTTATTACGCTGTCCTCACTTGGCTTTAATTCATAGACGGTTCTCTCATCAATCTTTACTTCCAGATACATATGCACCGTATTGTACACAATGACCTTATCATCCAAATCTTTCTGAGGCAATTTCGTTTTATAACAGTATGTTTCCCCATCTCTCTCTACCTCCATCTCATCATCCCAGACAGCGACCCCGCGCTCTCCTTCCCAAGTATAGATATTGCTCTGATAAGAAACAGATGCAAAAAGAGAATATATAATTCCAACCAGCAGCACTGTAATATAAATTTTTATCACGCGTCTATTCAAAAATATCACTTCCTGTCATTATGGTAATATCTGTTTTTTCTCATGTTCAAAAAAATCTGTTTTCCTGCCTTATGAACATTTTACCATAACGACACCATATGGGCAAACACTTTACGGATTCTTTGTAAAAACCTTTTCTCCATATTGGCTGACAAGCGAATCGTAACTTCCATACCGACCGCCAAGTGAGCGTTATCCCTAATTTCAGATAAAGGAGATTAGCAAGCGCTAATCTCCTTTATCTGAAACTCATTTCCCCGCTGCAGGTAAGTGTTTGCACTCCCGCAGTGAGGACAAAGTTTTCCATGCTCGACTGTTCCATAGATTTTCCTGCAGTCCTCACAGTAAGTCACTGCCGGCACTGTCTCCACCTTCAGCACAGCATCTTTGAGAATCGCGCTGCGCTTTTTCACTGCCCATTGCCAACAGTTCTGCAGATAGGATTCAATGACGCCTGACACTTCCCCCAACTCCAGCGTCACAGATTCCACCTCTGTCAGCTGATTCTCGGCAGCAACTTCTTCCACTATTTTGATGATATGGAACACTACTCCCAGTTCGTGCATAACAACCAACCTTTTCCCTTTATTCTTTACATTTCCTGAACTTCCCGGCATCTAAGATCGTTTCGAAAATTTTATCTTTATTGCCTGCTTCGCGCCGTAGGGAAGGATGTATTTCAGCTTATCCTCGCTCTTTCGCATCGTGCTGCATTCGGGATTCTCCCGGTACAGGTGGATAGCGTCAAATTCGCACTTCGTAGTGCAGACGCCGCAGCCGATACAGCGGTTTTCATCCACCACGGAAGCTCCGCAGCTTAAACATCTTGCTGTCTCCTTCTTCACCTGTTCCTCGGTGAACGTCTTTGAGAGGTCACGGAAAGATTTCTTACGGTTTGCGCTTTCCTCCACGCCCGGAATCTGGCGGCTGGAATTATCATACATTTCCACCTTGATATCTTCCTTGTCTAACTCCACAAACTGACGGCGGTTGCGCCCAACCGTCATGCTGGTATGCGGCTGCACAAACCGATGGATGGAGACTGCTCCCTCCTTGCCGGCTGCAATGGCATCGATAGCAAATTTCGGTCCCGTATAGACATCGCCGCCCACGAAGATATCCGGCTCTGCCGTCTGGTAAGTCAGGGAATCTGCCGCTGCTGCCCCGCCTCTGCCAAACTCAACCTTAGAACCCTTCAGTAAATCTTTCCACACAATGCTCTGCCCGATACTGAGGAATACGTTCTCACATTCCACGGTAACTGTATCACCCTCATCATACTGCGGATGGAATTTGCCATCCGCATCGTTGACAGAAATGCATTTCTTGAAGACTACGCCTTTGACTTTGCCATTCTCGTTGAGAATCTCCTTGGGACCCCAGCCGCAACAGATATCAACGCCCTCTTCCTCTGCCTCTGCAATCTCCTCCTTGGATGCCGGCATGATGTCCCGGCTCTCCAAACAGTACATAGATACCTTCTTTGAACCACAGCGGCTGCTTGTGCGCGCCACGTCAATTGCCACGTTTCCTCCGCCGATAACAACGGTCCTGCCATTTACCTGATAAGCTTCATCCTCGCCGACAGTGCGCAGGAAATCAACGGCAGACATCACGCCCGCGGCATCCTCGCCTGGGATATTTGCACTTCTGCCGCCCTGACAGCCAATGGCTATGTAGAATGCCTGGTAGCCCTGTGCACGCAGTTCATCCAGCGTAATATCCTTACCTACTTCTATGCCAGTCTTAATTTCCACACCCAGCTCTTCAATGATATCAATCTCCGCCTGCACGACGTCCTTCTCCAACTTAAAGGAAGGGATGCCGTATACCAGCATACCGCCGGCTTTTTGATTTTTCTCAAATACGGTCGGATGGTAGCCTTTCTCCGCCAGGTAGAACGCACAGGACAGACCCGCCGGACCGCCGCCGATAATAGCGATTTTCTCCGTAAATTCACCTTTCAGGGACGGCACGACTTTCCCTGGCACATATCTTGTCTCCGCTTTCAAATCCTGCTCTGCAATAAAGCGTTTGACCTCATCAATGGCAATCGCCTCGTCAATCGTGCCCCTTGTACAGGCATCCTCACATCTGCGGTTACAGACATGCCCACAGACCGCCGGAAATGGATTTTCTTTCTTAATCAAGGCAAGCGCATCCTGGTATCTGCCCTGCGCTGCCATTTTCAGATAGCCCTGTACGGCAATATGCGCCGGGCAAGCCGTCTTACAGGGAGCCGTTCCAGTATCGTAGCAGTTGATACGGTTCTTGTCCCTGTAATCCTCCGTCCACATATGCGGTCCCCATTTCACCTGGGAGGGCAGGGGCTGCTTGGGATAGCTGACCTCGCTGCCGTCTTTCTTACACAATTTCTGCCCCAGCTTCACCGCGCCCGCCGGGCAGTATTCCACACAGCGCCCGCATGCCACGCAGTTTTCCGTCTTCACATGCGCAACATAAGCGGAACGCGACATGTTCGGCGTATTGAACAGCTGGGACGTCCGCAACGCATAGCAGACGTTCACATTGCAGTTACAGATGGCAAAAATCTTATCCTCGCCATCAATATTCGTAATCTGATGGACAAAGCCGTTCTCCTCGGCAACCTTCATGATTTCTAAGGCTTCTTCCCGGGTGATATAGCGTCCGCCTTTGTTGGTCTCCACCACATAGTCCGCCATATCGCCCACGGCAATGCACCATCCGTCCGGGTCATCCCCGCAGCCTTCCTCGAAAGTCTTGCGGGAACGGCGGCAGGAACAGGGACTTGCCGCATATTTTCCATCATATTTATCCAGCCAATGGGAAATGTGCTCTACCGAGACAGACTGATTCTCCATCTCAATGGCTTTTTCCACCGGAATCACATGCATACCGATTCCAGCTCCACCCGGCGGTACCATCGGCGTAACCTTTTCCAGCGGCAAGCGGCTCATGCGCTCAAAAAAACGTCCCATCTCCGGATGCTCTTCCAGAAGGTCTGCATTCATATTGGCAAACTCTGCGCTTCCCGGCACAAACATGGGCAATACATACTGCTTCTCATGCTGGGGATTCTCCCAGTTATATTCAATCAGCCCATTTACGGACATTTTCTGCAAGATATCCTCCAGGTACGCTTTATCTTTGCCTGTCAGCCTTACCATATCCTCCAGCGTGCGGGGCTTGCGCTTGCCCATTTTCATGGCTATTTCTGCCATCTCATCGGTACAGATAGCAGAAAGCCCTATGTATTCCGGGGAATCTTTGCTTATTTTCTCCAGACCCAGCACAATGGGGATTCTGTCAGTTATCATTTTCGCCAGCTTGGCAACCGGCTCCCGAAACGGTTCCTCGGGGTGGGGATTGGGAAATAATGGATCTGCCATGTCTCAGTCTCCTCTCTTCGTAGTATTGGTTCCGTACGCGCCATACGCAAGATTCTACGCTCTGCTTTGGCCGTTCCCTGTCTTCTATTCCGCCCTTGCCATTGCATCCTTGAAATCTTTCTGGTCGGTAAAGATTTCATTGGTATAAGGATTCTTTTTCTGTTCTATGGAACGCTTGATGATTGCCGCCATGCAGATTACATTGGCAATCAACGCCAATGCGGAAATCACTCCCTGCATCGTCGGGTCTGCCGCCTGAGGGCGCACTGCCGCATCCATCACGCCGTCCTTATAAAGCGATGGCAGGACCGCAAATTTCCCTTCATCCTGAAACAGTGGAAATACCTGTGCAAACATACACCACAGAGCCAAGGTATTGGCACGGTTCTGAATCCAGCCGCCCTTATTCCACAGCATTGCCGCAAAAGTAGGCGCCAACAGCAGCGCCACACCGCAGTACCAGGAATGGGTGGGCAGGTTGTTGTAGGTATAAGCAAAATTCCAAATGTCATAGGCGATGATAAAGCACCATGTCATATCCGGCCACAGCATATCTTTCTTGTCCTTGGAAGCGTAAATGCCCCACCAGCCTGTCATACAGAAGATATTGATAATTCCTGCAATACCGTTCACCCAGTTCCACCAGCCGCCGTACAGCCAGACGTTCTCAGAGGAAAGCCACCAACGGTCACCCTGTTCCGCAAGCGCCATGAACCCACGGATTCCCGATTCAAAATCACTGCCCACAGCAATTAGAATATTGATTGCCACAATCGCAAAGGGAAATACCTTAAACCAATGTGTCTTGCCAACGCCCCATTTATATTTGAGCATCATGAAACCGATACAGCCGGCCGTTGCCGCATATAATTTCGCATAGTGGAACCAGCTGTTCATATGTAGATACGTGTCATTTTCCAATGCCCACTGCGCGCCGGTCGCCGCGCCAATCTGGATGGCAATAAAATACACCGTCAATGCCGCCGGCAGCGCCAGAAAACAACAAATCCCTCCGATTTTTGAACGGCGCGCAACCTCGTTCGCCAAAATCAGACTTACAAATACCAACAGCCACCCAAAAAGCTGCCAGCCTGCGCCATCTCCATACACCTGAAACATCATA
>CANOHX010000160.1 GCA_947565885.1 uncultured Lachnospiraceae bacterium | reverse complement strand
GGGAGTGGCGATTGAATCCATCAGCACATCCTGTGCCGGACGTTCGGAATATTTCAGGAAATAAAGCTAAGGAAGCGCTGCATATTTGCAAGAGAGAGTATGCCTAAAATATAATTATCGTAAATATGGGAGAGTTGATATGCGTAAAATTTTAGTCGTTGTGGACATGCAGAAAGATTTTATAGACGGAACCTTGGGAACTACAGAGGCGCAGGCTATCGTACAGCCGGTGGCAGAGAAAATGAAATCTTATGATAAAGCAGATATTTATGTCACCAGGGATACGCATGGGGAAAATTACCTGCAGACTGCCGAGGGCAGGAAACTGCCGGTAATCCATTGCGTGAAAGGGACTAAGGGCTGGCAGCTTCATCCCGAGATAGAAGCCGCGGCAGATAAGAGCCATATCATAGATAAACCGACCTTTGGCTCCATGGAGCTGATGGAACTTCTGCGCAGAGAAAATGAGAAAGAATCTCTGGAAATTGAACTGGTGGGGCTTTGTACCGATATCTGCGTGGTCAGCAACGCGCTGCTGCTAAAAGCTGCCATGCCGGAAAACACAATCCGGGTGGACGCCGGCTGCTGTGCCGGGGTCACGCCCGAATCCCATAAAGCGGCGTTGACAACGATGCAGATGTGCCAGATAGAAATTGAATAGTTATAGTAAGCGACGAAAACAAAAATTTTTGTCGTTCATTACACAATTATCGCGCCAAAATTTCTAAAATTTCCCCGACATATAAAGTATGCAGGTTGCCGTCATCCTTGCCGGAGTACCATTTTTCTTTGATTTCAGGGTCAAGGAAATGTGCTTCGGTGATGGGAACGGCAGCCATTTTTTTACAGAGGATGAGGAAGTTCGCTTCATCCACGTATGGAATATCGTCCCGGAATTCTACGGTGAGGCCGGAAGTCTTGAATTTATCCTCAATCCGACCGGATACAATTCCAAAATATTTGAGGTCGTTTTTATATTTTTTATCGAAGAAGTTGCAGGAGAAATAATTTTCCTGGTCTATGAATTCTTTGGTGTATCTTTTTTCGCGGACAAAAATGAAAGCAGCATTTTTCCCCCAGAGCGTACCCAAGCCGCCCCAGCTTGCGGTCATGGCATTTGCCTTTTCCTGGTTGCCTGCTGCAATCAGCATCCAATCATCTGCAATCTTGGTGAAAGGGTTGATTTCCAATAAATCAATCGGATAGGGTTGGAATTGATGCATAATGGTTTCTCCTTTGCTTAAGTTTAATCATATCCAGTATACATCATTTTGTAAAATTTGCCTACTTTTTTATGAAAAAAAGTTATGAGCAGTATAAGCGCCAAGAATAATCTTGACAGCCATGGAAAAAAGTATAATAATTGATAGAAACGAGAAGAAGTACAGGATGGAGGAATAGTTATGGATATCAAATTCATAAAAAGCGACAATTTAAAGGAAAAACCAGATCAGAGAAATCTGGGATTTGGCAAGTATATGACAGATTATATGTTTGTGATGGAGTGGGACAAAGGCATTGGCTGGCATGATGCCAGGATTGAGCCTTATGGTCCGGTGGAAATCAGTCCATCCTGTGTGACGCTGCATTATGCCCAGGAGACCTTTGAGGGTTTGAAAGCATACCGTACGAAAGAGGATAAGATTCTCCTGTTCCGCCCGGAGATGAATGCGCGGCGGATGATTAACTCCAACACACGGCTGTGTATGCCGGGATTTCCAGAAGATATGTTTGTACAGGCAGTGGAGGAATTGGTGAAGGTAGAGAGAGATTGGATTCCTTCGGAGCCAGGCACTTCCCTGTATATTCGTCCTTTTGTGTTTGCGACAGAGTCGGCATTGGGCGTGCATATGGCAATTTCTTATAAATTTATGGTTATCTGCTGTCCGGTAGGGGCATATTACCCGGAAGGCATCAACCCGGTCAAAATCCTCGTGGAGGATGAATTAGTCCGTGCAGTAAAGGGCGGAACAGGAGATACTAAGTGCGGAGGCAATTACGCAGCTTCCATTTTAGGGCAGGTAAGGGCGGAAGAAAAGGGATGTACCCAGGTACTCTGGCTGGACGGCGTACACAGGAAGTATGTGGAAGAAGTAGGGACTATGAACATTATGTTCAAGATTAATGGGGAGATTTATACCGCGCCCACCGAAGGCACGGTGCTGCCGGGCGTTACCAGGGATTCTATTATCCATATCCTCAAGGACTGGGGCTATAAGGTAAATGAGACGCACCTGTCTGTAGACGATTTGATGAAAGCAGGGCACGACGGCAGCTTAGAGGAGGCATTTGGTACCGGAACGGCAGCAGTTATCTCACCGGTCGGGGAATTCATGTATAAGGATGATGTCGTTACGGTCAATGATTTCAAGATTGGCGAGCTGACCCAGAAACTGTATGACTACCTGACGGGCATCCAGTGGGGAGATGTAGAGGACAAATACGGCTGGACCAGGGAAGTAAAATAAAGGCAGTATAAGAAGTTCGATGGCTATTGCAGCGGTCACCCATATCCGTGTTCAAGCACTCATCGGTGAAACGGTAGGATTGAATATGATATGGGGGCTGCTGTTTATTTTCTTATAGGAAAGACCTTATCACGCTAAAGCGTGAAAGTATCTTTCCTATAAGAAAAAAACAATTATGCGCACTCGTGCAAGAGGAAAATGTCACTACGTGACAGCACACTTTGTTCTTTAAAGACCGGGGTTGTCCAGGAATGATTGGATATAAGGGAGTGCAGCTCCGATGCAGATGTTGTGTTTAGGCATTTTGCTGATTTTGAGAAAATCATGTGCCTCAGGAAACGGCGTCATCTGCTGAATCTTTTCATGTAAGACGGCAAGGTCCTGTTCGCACAAGTATGGAGCAAGATATCCGCCAAGGATAAAATCTGTATCAAAAATTAGATGTAGCATGTTGACGGCTTGGGCAAGATTGCTGAGAAAGGTATGCCAGCGGTTAGAGGACTGTAAATCTTTTTGGCGTACTTTACGGAAAAAATCTTCCGGTGTTTCATTTTCTTCAAGAAGGGATGTCATGGACAATAAGGTTTCCATGCATCCTTTTTTGCCGCAGTAACACCGGGAACCGTTTGGCTGCATCTGAATATGCTCTATGGTGGAACTGTGCCCATGCTTACCCGATAGGATTGTGCCTTTTGAGATAATGGCGGCGCCGAGGTGCTTGCTCAATGAGAGATAAAATGCATCTGTAAGTTCAGGCGATACCCATAGTTCTGAAATAGCGGCGCTGTCTGCATCATGGATAAAACAGCAGGGAAACGGCAGAAATTTGGAAAATTCTGTGATGGACAGTCCGGTGCAGGACAGGATTTCGCCGTATAGTACCGTTTGCTTGTCCGGTGTTGTCAGCCCCTGCATGGCAAAGCCGACGCCCAGCACTTGTTCATCTGTCAGGCTGAGTGAGTTTTTAAACTCAAGTATCTGATGGCATACGGTTTGGAAATAAGAATCATGGTATTCAAAAGGGATTGCAGATACCGTACGGCTGATTTTTTCGCCATACAGGTTGACCGCAATCATTTTTAGTTCTTTTTTTAAAATTTCTACGCCTATACTGATCCTGTAATCTGGGACAATCGAATAGGCTGCGGCTTTTCTGCCGACAAATTCTGTATCAATCTGGCCGTCTTTGCGAATCAGGCCATTTTCCTCCATAAAAGAAAGGTTTGCTGCAACGGTTGGACGGCTGAGATGTAGTTCGTAGGAGATATCTTGCTGTGAAACTTTTCTGTTGTCATAAATATAGTGATAAATCAG
The DNA here is from genome assembly GCA_947565885.1 of uncultured Lachnospiraceae bacterium. Lineage (GTDB taxonomy): Bacteria > Bacillota > Clostridia > Lachnospirales > Lachnospiraceae > Petralouisia. Next base: position 2,930 of record CANOHX010000160.1, on the reverse strand, counting down.
GCTGCGGTTATTCTGTTTAATCTGATTTGGCGTAATGCTCTTTTTCATAAATAGGAACCCCCATTTTGCAAAAATATTTTACAAAATTATATTCTACCATAGAAAGTGGAAAAAAACTATTGGGCAATTTGCATGTATTTGCAGTTATATTATTGTCTGTTATTACAGATTGACGAATTTCCACTTTCCTGTTATTATGTAATCACAATTTGATAAATGATTTTACAAAATTAATTAAAAGAAAGGAGAACTATTATGGGAATTATTGAAAAAATGAGATTGGATGGTAAAAAGGGTTTCGTGACGGGGGCAGCAAGAGGCATAGGGAAAAGCACTGCTTCGGCATTTGCAGAGGCCGGTGCGGATGTTGCAATTGTGGACCTTGATATTGCTGAGGCGAAAAAGACAGCAGAGGAACTTGCGAAAGAGACTGGCAGGAAAGTGATTGCAATCGGCTGCGACTGTACAGATTCCGAGCAGGTGGAGGCGATGGTACAACAGGTCGTGGATGAATTTGGAGGACTTGATTTCTGCCATAACAATGCAGGCATCTGCATCAATGCTCCGGCGGAGGAAATGACTTACGACCAGTGGAACAAGGTAATCAATATCAACCTGAATGGGATATTCCTTACGGATATCGCTGCCGGAAAATATATGTTGGCGCATAACGGCGGCTCTATCATTAATACGGCATCCATGTCGGCGCACATTGTCAATGTTCCGCAGCCGCAGTGTGCTTATAACGCTTCCAAGGCAGCGGTAATCCAGCTTACGAAATCTCTGGCAATCGAATGGGCGAAACGTGGCGTGCGTGTAAACAGCATCAGCCCGGGCTATATTGGCACAGAACTGACGCTGAATTCCCCCACGCTCATTCCGCTGATTGAGAAATGGAATCAGATGGCGCCGCTGGGAAGAATGGGTAAGCCGGAAGAACTGCAGGCAATTTGCGTTTATCTGGCAGGCGATACCAGTTCCTTTACGACTGGTTCTGATTTTATCATTGACGGTGCATTTACCTGTTTCTAAGCAGGAGAATACAGCCTGTATGGCATCCCGGCGGTAATTGGAAGATATTCATTTGGCGTTCTGGGATGCCGGGCAGGTGGGAAAGGAGAAAATTTATTATGGGAAAATGGGGAAAGCGTATAGGGTATGGAATTGGAGACCTTGGTTGTAATCTGGTTTTTAGCACAATGGCTTCTTACCTGATGGTGTTTTATACAGATGTATTTGGAATTACGGCGGCGGCTGCAGGTACGATGATGTTGGTGACAAAATTTATTGATGCATTTACAGATACAGGCATGGGGCTGCTCGTTGACCGGACGCATACGAAATGGGGACAGGGCAGACCGTATTTTTTGCTGGGCGCCGTGCCGTTTGCGGTCTTTACCTTTCTGACGTTCTATATTCCTGATTTGGGAAACAGCGGTAAGCTGGTGTGGGCATATGTGACATATTGTCTGCTCTGTACGGCCTATACAGTGGTAAACATACCGCTCAACACCATCGTACCGCGCCTGACCTCTGACGTGCATGAGCGTGATGTATTAGTATCTGCGAGGATGGTCTGCGCTTTGGTCGGAACGGCAATCGTGATGTCGATAACGGAGCCGATGGTACGTTTTTTTGGAAAGGGAAACGAGGCAAGGGGTTACCTTGTTACAATGACAATTTATGGGATTGCTGCAATGTGTATCTTTTTTATTACATTTGCCAGCACGAAAGAGGTAGTGCCCCCAACGATTAATCAAAAGCATTCTTCGCTCAAGGAAGATTTTAAAGGGCTTACCGGTCAGGCGTGGATTTTGTTTCTGTTAAATTTGTTTTACTTTTCCTTGTACGTGGTACGCAGCACAACGGTTCTTTATTATTTTAAATATAATTTGGGCAGGACGGAGTGGATGTCGCTTGTGGGTATTTTGGGTATTCTCTCAGGGCTGCCGATGCTGTTCTTGCTTCCGGTTTTAGAAAAGAAATACAGCAAGAGAAGTTTGATGTTTTTTAGCATTGCGTTATACATAGCAGGTGATTTGTTGATTTTTGCCGGGAAAAATTCGGCGGTTTGCCTGTTGGTCGGATTGGTGGTTACCGGACTGGGGATTTATGGCATCTTCGGAATTACTTTTGCTATGCAGCCGGACGTCATTGATTATTCGGAATATAAGAAAAATGCAAGTGTAGCTGGCCTGATAGCGGCATTTCAAGGATTTTTTGTAAAAGGCGGCATGGGGCTGACAAGTTTTGTCATCGGTGTTTTCTTAAAGTATGGCGGATATGTCGCGAATGAAACACAGACGCCCAAAGCGCTGTCTTATATTGAAATCTGCTTTATTTGGATTCCGGTTGCCTTGTGTGCATTGATTGCCCTGTGCACATACTTTTACAAGTTGGACAGTCTGCGTGGGAAAATGACAGAGGAATTGGAGAAACGCAGAGAGAGTATATTGAATAAAAGATGAATTTGTAATTTTTGCCATAAATGTTCTTATCGTTCGTGAAAAAATGTATCTATAAGCAATCATGAGGGTAATTATTTTTATGATTTCTTAAGAAAATAATAGAATGGAATTAAAGATTTTTCTTAAAACTAGTGATAGAATGCACTCATCACAGGAGATAAGGAAAAGGTGAGAAATATGGCAAAAAAGAGAGATAAATATGCAGAAATCAATGGGAACAAAAACCGCAGCGGCATGGTGGTCTTTGCCATAGCCGTACTGGCAGTATGTATCAGCGGCGTGTTATGCGCCAGAAAATTACAGCTGGAACAGAGGTATATCAGCCTGAACCGGACAACGGTAAGTGAAACAGCCTGTTAGCTTTCGGTATCCGTTGACAGTCTGTACCCGATAAGGGCAATAATAATATCTGCACAGAACAGGAAAGATGCAAGCGAGTAAAGCAATTGCATCTTTCCTGAA
>CANOHX010000159.1 GCA_947565885.1 uncultured Lachnospiraceae bacterium | reverse complement strand
AAGTATTGATTTTTCAAGGAGCAAATCCCATTTTTAATGTGGGAAGTTTGAGTCAATAATTTTTAGAAAATTTAAAATCTTGGACGGCGTCTTCTTATAGCAATAGCCGAACATAAAATAGCAATAGCAGATGGGAACTGCCAGAGAACCCATATATTGCACCTTGACCGATACAATGGCAGCTTCCATCCCCGATGCTGTCAGTTCCAGCAAATATCCTGCATTCTGTATCAGCGAGCCAAGCAAAAAATACTGCATCAGCTTCTGCCCGCTTGAACTGTCCCCCTTGTACAGAAGCACCAGTGCAAATACAGTGATACAGATTGCAGCTATTCCCAGCACCAAAAACACAGTACTCATAATCCAACCTCACCCCGCAAATTTCACATCCACTTGCTCTCTAACATCTGAAACACTTTGGCGATGGGAAGTCCCACCACATTATTGTAGTCCCCATTGATTTTCTCAACAAACAGCGCACCTTTTCCCTGAATACCGTAAGCGCCGGCTTTGTCCATAGGTTCCCCAGTACGGATATAGGATACAATCTGCTCTCTGCTCATGGGGTACATAGTCACCTTCGTCTCCTCATAGAAAGAACAGCGTTCCGTCTGCCCATTTTGCATCCTGATTATGGTCACCCCGGTATATACGCTGTGCGTGTTTCCGCAAAGCATGGAAAGCATCTGCTCTGCATCTGCCGCATCCCTGGGCTTTCCCAAAATCTGTCCCCCATACACTACCACGGTATCTGCCCCCAGGATGACTGCATTTTCCCCTTGCAACTTGCCTGCCACCTCCGCTGCCTTCTGCGCTGATAGTTCCATGACTGCCTCTTTAGGCTCGCTGCTGGCGATTACCTCCTCCCCCACCGCCGGAATAATTTCAAACTCTGCTCCTACCTGTTCTAACAGCTCCCTCCTCCTGGGTGAAGCGGAAGCCAAAATAAATCTCCCTGCCATAACTGCCTCCTGTCAATCCTATTATACAAAAACTTCTTCGCCCAGGCAAAAGGAATATAACACTTTCTCTTTTACCGCCTTTCCCAGGGCGCGCTCCAACGCCTCCTGGTAAAGTTCCATCTGCGTACGGTAACGCTCCGCCAATTCCTGCCCATTGCTGACACTGTCCGTCTTATAATCCAGGAGCACGATGCCGTCTTCTTCCTCGAAAAACACATCAATGATTCCCTGTACCAGCAGCATTTCCTCACTGTTGCTCTCCTCCAGGCACTCCCGGGCCGGCTTGCCCATGACAAACGGCTTCTCCTTATGCAGTTTTCCCCGGCGCGCCGCTTTTTGCATCCGCTGCCCCAAAGAAGTCTGCAGGAACTTCTGCAAAGCGGGGACATACACCAATTCAAGCATTTCCCCATCCACCTTACCTTGTTCCTCCATCTTGTCCAGCTGTTCCTTTAAGCTGCCTGCCTCCTTGGTAAAATCATAACATTCCAATACCCGGTGCATCGCCGTCCCTCGTTTCGCTCCCATATTTTCCTGCTGGACGCCCTCCATAAACGCCGGGATATAAGGCTCTTTCTCCTGCTGCCGGAGCTGCCCTGCCTGTATCGGCTGCTCTTCTTTGGCTATCCTGTCCATGGCCCGGTGTTTTAATTCAGATACCGACACCTTCGTGCGCAGCGTACGTTCTTCCCCATAAGGATAGACATAGCTAAGCCGTTCCTCCACAATTCTGTCCCACGACAGATTCGTATCCTGAACCCTTGCCAACAATTCTATCCTGGTCAGTTCCTCTTCCACCACATGTGTTTCTTCTTCCGCCGCAAGCTCCTCCTGCTCCAAAAGCACAACCGGATATTTCCCCGGATAAGCTGCCAGCGCCTGTAACAAAAACTGCAGGAATGTACTGGTGTTCAGCCGCCGGAGAAAAGACAGAAATCCCGATTCGTTTTCCAGTACAGATTCTGGTTCCATGCAGACTGCTCCCGATAGCCGCTGTACCGCGATTCCAAGCTCACCTAACTTTTCCTCTGCCTTTCGCAAGGTCCCGGTAAGGATCAGCTTCTCTTTCGCACGTGTCAGCGCTACATAGAGGACACGTAGCTCCTCCCCGATATTTTCCAGCGTGACCTTCCTTGCCAGTAGCTGCCTGGTAAATCCCGGCGATTTGAGTCTTCGCTTCAAATCCACCACATCCATGCCGATTCCCAGCCCGGGATGGAGCACCACCTGTTCCCGTATATCCTGGCTGTTAAATTTTTTCCCCAGCCCCGACACAAACACAATCGGGAATTCCAGCCCTTTGCTCTTGTGGATGCTCATAATCCGCACCACATCTTCCGCTTCATCCCCCTCTGCCAAGGGGAAATCCACCTCATACTTCTGAAGCTGCTCCATATACCGCACAAAATGAAACAGCCCGCGGTAGCTGGTATTCTCATAGGCAATCGCCTTCTCCACCAACATTTCCAGGTTCGCTTTCTTGACCTCTCCGCCAGGAAGCGCATAGACATACGCCTGATAGCCGGTCTCCTCCAAAATTTCATACAAAAGCTGGTGGATAGGCATGTAACAGACTTTTTTCCTGTATTTCTGCAGCAATTCCAGGAAATGCCGTATCTTTCCCGCCGTCTCTGCATTTTTATCCTGCGGCTCGTACTGAAGCACCGCCTGATAAAATTCTTCCTTGGGATGCTGTACCCGCAGCATTGCCAGCTCCTCCCCGGTCAGCCCGACTATGGGCGAAGAAAGCACCGCTGCCATGGGAATGTCCTGCCTTGGGTTATCCAGGAGTTTCAGTAAATTGAGGGCAGTCTGCACTTCCAGGGCAGAAAAATATCCCGTTCCTGCGGTGGCGCGCACTGGGATTCCCATCTCGCCCAACACTTTGACGAAAGTGTCCGCCCACTCGCCCAGGGAACGCAGCAGGATTACCATATCGCCGTACCGCACCGGACGGAGGCTGCTCCCATCCTCCTGTGCAGAATCTTCATTTTTTACAAGCTGTCCTTTCATCATCCTGCGGATTTCCGCGCCCACCGCCCGCGCTTCCAGTTCTGGCGCTTTCAGCGCCGGCGTCTTCCCTGCCGGCTCCTTTGCCTGCAGATTCTCTGCATTTTTACCAGCCTCTTTAGGCTGGACGACTAGCAGCCTGGTATCAAACATCCCCGGATTTCCCTCTGGAAAGGAAGCGCCCGCATACAATGCCGCCTGGTCATCATAAGTAATATTGCCGATATCATGGTTCATAATCTTGCGGAAAATATCATTCACCGTCTCTATGACCTGTAGGCGGCTGCGGAAATTCTTATGCAGGTCTACGCGCTGGTTTTCACTCTCCTCGGATGTATAGGTATCGTATTTTTCCATGAAAAGCTCCGGACGCGCCATGCGGAAACGGTAGATGCTCTGCTTGACGTCCCCCACCATGAAAATATTATGGCCGCCCTGCGCCTCCGCGGAAACTGCGCGCAGAATTGCTTCCTGCACATTGTTGGAATCCTGATACTCGTCAATCATGATTTCCTCGTAGTTTTTGCGCAATTCCTCCGCCGTCCGGCTGGGCGCGTGCGTATGCTCATCCACGAGGATTTTGAGGGCAAAATGTTCCTGGTCGTTGAAATCAAGGATATTTTTCTCACGTTTTTTTTCTGCAAACGCCTGGATAAAGGCAAGCGTCACTTCTATGAGCATATCTGCCGCTGCACGGCTTTTCTTGATATCCTCGACCACTTTATGCGGGCTCTGGAAAAAAAACTGCGCCTTTATCTTCTTGACAGAATCCTTCACCTCATCCCGCATCTTCATAACCTGCTCTTTTTTCCTCATATCGCCCGCAAATTTGCGCAGCGCGGGCAGACGCCCAAAAGATATGCCCTGGATATATTGATAATATTCCTGATAAGTATGGCAGTCCGTTATCCCAGACAGCATCTCGGCCTCCTGCTGCAGCAAGGATTCATACTTCTGCGGTCCATCTTCCATAAGCGCAAGATTCCTGCACTGCCTTATCTGCTGCGCCCACTGCGCAGTAAGATTGCCCAGGTAATCCAGCAATTCCGCAGTCATGTCAAGCGCTTCAAATTCCTCCATATTCTCCACATGAAAAGGCTTCCTGCAGCCCTCAAGCCACTCCTCCACCCATGGGTAACTCATGGCAAACGAAAAGAGTTTTAAGATTGTTTCTTTCAGCAGCCTGTCGGTTTTTCCGGTATCAATGGTCTCAGAAAGCGTCAGGAATTCCGGTTTCCCCTCCGCATAATAACGCTCCAGGACATCATCTAAGACATCGCTCTGCAGAAGCTTCAGTTCTCCCTCCTCTGCCACCCGAAAATCCGGCTCCATCTCAATGCGGTGGAAATAATTGCGGATTACATACAGGCAGAAGCTATGAATCGTGGTAATCTGCGCATTATGTAACAATGTCTGCTGCCGCTGCAGATGCACATTATCCGGCTGTGCCTCCAACGCGCTTGCCAACGCCAATCCAATGCGCTCGCGCATCTCTGCTGCCGCTGCATTGGTAAAAGTCACAATCAAAAGCCTGTCAATATCCACCGGATGGCTTTCATCGGTTATCTTGCGGATAATACGTTCCACCAAAACGGCGGTCTTGCCGCTTCCTGCCGCCGCAGAAACCAGCAGATTCCTGCCCCTAAGCTCAATTACTTCGCGTTGCTCTTTCGTCCAATTCCTCTCCATCTGCTTCTATCTCCTCTAGCATATTGCGGAAAATCAGTCCCTCATCCTTGATTTCCTCCAGCTGGCGGTATTTCTGTCCGGCAATACCCTCATCAAAGCCGCAGACGCCATGGTAAGGGCAATAATCACAGCCGCTGTCGCCGCCCAGACGGTAGGGATTTGCGGAAATCTCCCCGGCAAAAATCTTTTTGCCGATTTGCTGGATTTTATGATTGACAAAACGCGACAGAACAGCAAATTCTTCCTGCCCGGCACGCTTCGCCCTGGCGCTGACGCTCTCGTCCTCCTCCTCGCTGGCAACACCCTTTAACTTTAATTTCTCTAATATCTCCTCGCGGATTTCCTCATCTGTCTTGCCGGAATCGCCCTCGATGACCGGATCGTTCAGATGGTAATAGTACATCCCTCCGGGCACAACCTCCCTGTCAGGATATTTTTTCTTCATCATCTCCATAGCTGAATTCAGATACACCACAAGCTGCAGCTGCAGACCGTGATAGAACGACAGCAGCTGAAAATCCTGGCTGCCGGATTTATAATCCACAACCTTGACATAGACCTTATCTTCCGTCTTATGTGTGTCAATGCGGTCAATCCTACCGCGCAGCCGCATCTTTTCCTCATCGCTGAGCGTGAAGTTTACTGCCTCAAGATTCTCCACGAACGAAAAAGAAATCTCATAACCCTCCGGGGCAAAATGGCTGGTCTGCACCTGCTGCGCAATGGTCTCCACGGTCCGCCGCAAAATCCTCTTCATCCGCTCTACCAGATAAGCCGTCCGCGCTTCCTCCAGCAACATGCTGTCAAACCCTGTGCCCAAGGCTTCCTCTACCGCCTGCTCTATCAGGCGCTCCTGCTCCTCGCCCGGCACGTCAAACCAATGGTAGCCTGCCCGCTCCATGGCATGGGAATACCGCTCCAAGACCTCATGGAACATGCTGCCCATATCGACCGGGGCGAATTCCCCCAGGTTGCGCTCCTTAAGCTTCAGCCCATACTGCAGGAAATGGCTGCAGGCACAGGCGCTGAACTGCTCTAAACGCGTAACGCTGTTTTCCAGCACATTCCCATACAGGGCACGCGTGATTTCTTTGCCCATATTTCTCGGATGGTAACTGTAAAAGGCAGCTTCGAGAAATGGGCGTATCTGCTCCCACCATTCCTCCTGCCCTTCATACCAGTGGTACAGCCCCAGCCATTCCGGTGAAATTTCTCCTCTTTTCGCCCTTTTCAAGCCCTCCACAAAAAATTTCCGGCTGCTCTTCGGCGTCACAATCTGCGTGGGCCCGTCGCGCTCCGTTATGCGTACCGGGGCAAACTGCGGGAAAATTTTGCGGATAACTTCCACCAGATAAGATTTACGGCTCTCCCTGCCATCCTGGTTTACGCGAAACCAGGTGAGGTACAGCCGCTCGGAAGGCTTGGTCAGATTCAGGTACAGGTAAAATTTCTGGATAAAGCTCCGCTCCCTGTCGGTAGGCGCAAGCTCCATCTGATTGGCAGCAAACAATTCCCGGTCCGCCTGGGAAATGATGCCCCCATGCTCCACTGCCTTGGGAATCAGCCCATCATTGACCCCCGCAAAAAATAATACCTTGATATCCGAAAGGCGGCTTCTCTCTATATCCCCCAATACCACCCGGTCATAGCCTGGCGGGATGATGCCGATTGCCGCCGCTTCCATGCCGGCTTCCAAAATCTCGCGGTATTCACGGACAGGTATGCGCTCCTCCCCCAAGAGTTCTGCCATCTTATCGAGCAAATCCATAACTACCCGGTAAATTTGGGCATATTCCCCAGCCAGGGCAGTCTCTCCCTCTTCCTGAAAATAAGCTTCGTACTCCCGCAGCTTCCCTTCCACATCCAGGGATACCATCAGCCCATAGAGCGCCTTTGCTGCCTCAAGCACCGTACCTTTGCCTTTAAATACTTCCCGCAAAGGGGCAAACTGCTGCACAAGCCGCTCCCTCAGCCTATTGATTGCTTCCAGTTCCTGCTGCTCCCTAACTGGTCCGCGCCGTACCCATTTCTGCTTGCCATGAATATCCGGGGATTTCGCAAGTGGCAGCAGAAATGGGTACGG
>CANOHX010000158.1 GCA_947565885.1 uncultured Lachnospiraceae bacterium | reverse complement strand
CTGCATATATGATTATTTATTGATTTTAATCTTTACCTTTGCGCTCTTATTCGTGCCATCGGTAGATTTAATCGTGATGGTAACCTTCCCTGCTTTGCCTTTCTTCGTAGTTACAACACCGTTCTTAACCGTTGCAAGCGCGGGGTTGGAAGACGTGTAGGATAACGTCTTGTTGGCTTTCTTGCCGTTCGTCTTAACGACCGGCTTAATCTTAACTTTCTTTCCCGCTTTGACGGTGAGTGATTTCTTCTTAACGGTAATCTTGGTCACGGCATTCTTCATAACCTTAATCTTAACCGTTGCCGTCTTGCCGCTTCCATCGGCTGCCGTTGCCTTGATAGTTATAGTCTTGCCTGCCGCGTTTTTCTTCAAAGTCACTACGCCTGACTTAAAGGAAACATAACCGGCCAATTTCGTATCAACAGAGTAATTAAGCTGCTTGTTGTCTGCATTCTGCGGAGAAACGGTAAATACCTTATTTAAATCCAGCTTCTTGCCCGCGGCAATTTTATAAGTTTTGGCTGCCGACTTAACTGCAGCTACTTTGACCTCCGCTTTGACCTCCGGCGACTTCTCTTCCAGCTTGACCAGCTTGCCTATTGCTGCCAGCAATTCATTCTTGGCATTGTCAACTTCCGCCTGTGCCACATTGGGATTAGCTGCCACCGTTTCGGCTTTTGCCAGCTTCTCTTTCATGCTCTTGTAACTCGCTGCCTCGTATTCTGCTTCTTTCTTAGATTTTGCATCGGCAATCGCCTGATTTAAGGCAGCCTTATCCGCCAGCTTAGCAAGCCCCGCCATGGCACTGTCCAGAGCAGCTTTTTTGCTCTCATAATCCGCCTTAGTTGCTGTCTCAGGGTTAAGATTTTTACAAGCCTCCAAAGCATCCTTCAACGCTTTCACGCTTGCCGGCGTATATTCAGATTCTTTAATTTCCTGGACTTTCTGCTCGGCAGCTGCAACCGAACTTTCCATCGCTTCTTTCGCATCGGCAGTATCCTGGTCAATCTCTTTCACCAAACTATAATATGCACGGTAGGTGACGGTATCGCCCTCCTGCGCATTCACCGACTCTACTTTCTCCTCACCATTGTACCAGCCAGATTTCCCAGTATCCAAAGCGTAACGCTGGCTGTCCTTGATAATCTCTGTCTTTGGGCTATATTTGATGATGCCCGGAAGTTCTTTGGAGACGGTATCCTCGCCCTCTTTCACATAATCAGCGTCATCCTGCCCCTTCAGATATATTTCCGCTTTCTTTGTCACATAGCCGGAAATCCAGCTAATCTTATGGTTTCGCATACGGTAGCCGCCGCGGATTGCTGCAAAATTCTTGACAATCCCATTCGTGGGATAGATACGGAAGCCATTGCCGCCGGGCTTCGTCACCTCATGCTCAATCCCCTGCGGATCCGTGATGTAAGTCTTTACATTGCCCTTGGTCGTATCGCTGGCAGTATCCATTACTGTACGCACACGGTAAATCTGGGTCTCGTCAAACTTCAGCGCGCTGACGGTCTCGCCTTTGTCTATCGCTTCTTTCAGCTCCATATCTGTGGGATAATATTTGGCTTTATCTTTATCTTGTCCATCACCATCCTGCGTCTGGAAATATCTCTGATCGTTATAGCCAAATTTGAACTGAAGCCTTGCCCCATAGTCCCAGCAGCTTTCTGCACTGAATGGCGCGCCACTGCTGTCAGCTGCCGGAAGATAAATCACTGCCCGGTCATGCGTGGGCTTTACATCATTGCACACAATATCATACTCTGCCACGAACAGACCTTTGTAGCCTTTCAGCGGATGGATTGCATTTAATTTCTCCTGGGTTGTGTCGCCATCTTGCCTCCCCATTGCCTGCACATCTTCCACTTCTTCATCACACGGCAGCACATTGACGGTAACGGTAAGCGACTTGCCGTTTGCCGTACCTGTTATGGTATGCTTTCCTGCTTCCTGGCTCTCGTCCCACTCTGCCCACTCTATATCCGCCGGAGCCATGCTTCCATTATCGGGCGTCATCATCACTTGCTTGGGAAGAACTGGCGTATTGCCTTCGATTACCGTGTATTCTTTCCCCATCACAGCGGCAGCATCCAGAACAGTATCATTCGCCCGCTGCTGCGAGAAAAACTGTCCCTCCATACTATCTACCTGTTGCAGCAAAAGCGAAGCTTCCGCAGAATCATCTGGGCCAGCCGCAGCAGCCACCTGCGTCGGCAACAGGGTCACCGCCATAGCAGCGGCAAGCAGTAATGCATTTGCTTTTCTTAAGAATTTTTTAACCATTTTTCTCATCCCTTTCCTAAATATTTAAAAATAACTATGAGTTGGCTTATTATAGCATATTGGGATAAAAAAAGGCAAGAAAACTTTGATTTTGGAGTTTAATTTTGTGCAGATTGAACAAAGTGGGCAAGCCCACTTCAACTCCCCTGTCCCCTCAATCTTAAGGGGATTTCCCCTTTATTCCCCATCCACTTTCCTTTCTGCCAACATATCCATAGGCTTTAACGCCGGGATTGCCCCATAGCTTCCTGTCAGGTATTTCTTAGCCAACGGCTCATCCCGGCGCACTTTATTTCCATCCTCGTCTCGGAACTCAGCCAGAGAATACAGTTCAGAGACCCCTTCCCTGTTTTTATTCACCATCCAAATTTCATCCCGGCGCAGTAATTCATTAGAAAATTGCCATACGTCATGGGTCGTAAAAATTAGCTGCGCATTCTGCGTATTGATTTCCGGAGATAAAAATGTCAGAATAATGTTTCGCACCAGTAAAGGATGCAGCCTGGCATTCAATTCATCGACAAATAATATCCCTCCATTGTCGAGCACTTCTTTCAAAGACGGATATAGTGCAAACATTTTAAGTGTTCCGCTCGATTCTTGTTTCAATGGGATAGAAGCTACCCCATCGCTTCCTGCCATTTTATGGACAGCATCAATCCGATAGCTTTTTCCATTATCTTTCCCCTCATCCTGCGGCAGTTCCTCCACCTGAAAATCTTGTATCGTCTCATCAAATGAGTAAAAATACCTTACCACATTCTCCTGCACATCCCTGCTGTCAACAAACCCTTCCGGCAAAACCCGGGAACGGAAAAAATTCTCTGCCGGGTCCCCAAAATCTATGATTTCATTATTTAAAAACCAATCCCTGACTTTTTTTAGCTTGGCAACCCGCAGTTTGGCTCCCAACGACACGATAAGGGATTCTTTGTTCAACGATGCCTTGATATTTTCCACATGGCTTTTGGAAAAGCCGTTCATCTCCAATTCCTCTCCCTTTTTGCGGTAGAAAATTGTCCGGTACTTTCCCCTTGCCGTCTTAGCCTTAGAATACAGCCATTCTTCTACAACCTCATCTCTTTCCAAAGCAAAGCCATATTGGTACGTCTTTCCGCTGCTTTCTGAATTATCAATATAGAATACTTCAAATGTGGTTTCTTCCTCCCGGCTATTCCCATCAAAAAGAAATGGTAAAACTTTCAGATAATGGTTCCCTTCTCTCCTCCTACTCTCTTCCTCTCCGCCAAAATTGAAAGATTCCTCCACATAATAGCTCATATATTCAAATGCCGCATATACGTTAGACTTCCCGCTGGCATTGGCGCCATAAATTGCCGCAACTTTCAACAACTTATCATTGGCAGTCTCTGCTACATGTTCCTCATGCTCTGATATCTTTGTAGCGGACAAATCCAAAGAAACCTCATCGCGAAAAGACTTGAAATTTTTAAAATTAAATTGTATCAGCATATCGTTGTCCTCATTTATCTGTAATCAATATCTCTTTTTATATTATATCCATTTAAGCAGAAAATCAACATCTAATTTCTAATAATTTGAAATTAGATGTTGATTTTTAGAAATAATTCTATTTTTCTTCATTTTTTATTTTAGTAAATCATCATCCTGCCGCGGCTTGCGAATCTCAATGAGTCGCAGCACATCGCGATATATATCACCGCCATCTTCCAAATCAATCATAAGCCATCTCTGTCCATTTCCCTCCCCGGTCTGATGGTAAATTTCCTGTATCCTGGCAGAACAGTCCGGCAATACAGATTCCACCATATCTTTTTCTTTCGGCCCAACAACAACCAAGACGGTAAAATACTGTTCTTTAGGATAGATAACACATAAAGATTTCCCTGATTTTTTGAATTTTATGTTCCAGCCTTTCTCCAAGCTGCAGGAACTGAATTCAATTTTTTCCTTTGTCTTATATTTTTCTTTTATTGTAGAACAGAAATCATCAAAGTGCGGATTTGCAACATACTCCTCTATTTCACTTAAATTCGGGCAATACTCTCGATTCTGCAAATTAATCATACATAATGCTCCTTGTTCCATTTTCTTAGTTCGATTACACGCTTTAAAAACATCAGCAATTCCCCACAAACTTATATTTCAGATATTTCCCGGCAGCTTCAGCAAGGCGGTATACCTGCGCCACCTCTGTCGCATCACGGTCCATCATATGGTATCTGGGGAAAAACCGGGTGATATGGAGGGGAATCTGACCGATGGAGGCAATCCAGGCCGCCTCCTCTTCCATTTCTTCTATGCTGTCATTTTCACCAGGGACAATCAAGGTAGTAATTTCCACATGGCAATGCCTAAAAGCATGGGAAATAAACTCCTTGACCACCTCAAGGCTTCCGCCCAGTTTCTGATAATATTCCTGCCGGAATCCTTTTAAATCGATGTTCATGGCGTCTATATAGGGAAGCAGTTCATCCAGGACCTGCATAGAAGCCGTTCCGTTTGTGACAAGCACATTTTTCATCCCGGCATCTTTCACAAGCCTTGCCGTATCGCGCACATACTCCCAGCCCACGAGTGGCTCGTTATAGGTAAACGCTACCCCGATGTTGCCATTTTTTTTGTAAGAGAGCGCCCTGGCTGTCAGTTCTTCCGGGGAAAGGTAAACAGTTTCTGCGGAAGAATCATCCGCCATGGAAATCTCATGATTTTGGCAGAACGGACATTTTAAATTACAGCCATAACTTCCCACAGACAACACCATACTGCCGGGACAGAACATATGCAGCGGCTTCTTTTCAATGGGGTCCAGGGCAAGAGAGGTAACCTGGCCGTAATTTTCACAGCGGATAGTTCCGCCGTCGTTGATTCTCGCCCGGCAAAGCCCTCTCTTCCCCGGTTTCAGGCGACAATGATGCATACATGTGTAACAGATTGTTTCCATAATTTCCCCCTTTTTGCAAAATTTTTAGGGAAACACGAATGAAAGATTTCCCATGCCGGATTCTCGCTGCCATACAGCATAATTTCTTTGCAAATCCGTGTGCACCCATTTCCTTAGAAATGCCGGACCACCTCAAAACGTTCCAGGGAAACAGCTTCCCACTCACCGATTCCTGCTTTACGCTTAGCAATGGCAATCTGTTCTTCTACGGTGTCTACACCGTCCAGATTAGGCAGCAGCAGCCCCCTTTTGCGCCCTTTGCTGACAACTACGCCGTACTTCTTAACATCCAGCAGCGCTGGGGAATTTATTTTTTCCATTTCTCCCAGCACGTCCACGCTGATGGTCAGCCTGTCAAGTTCTGCAGTTTCCACCGGAGCAAACCTGGGATCCTTAGTGGAAGCGCTGATAGCATTACAGATAATCTCCTCCGCAACCGAAGAACAGGTCGCTGCAAGCGTTCCGATACACCCCCGAAGGCTTCCCTCTTTCTTGATGGATACAAAGACCCCGGCTTTCTGCGAATACATCTCCTGCGGCAAACTTTCCGGCATATCTATGATTTCTCCGGTACGGATATATGTTTCAATCGTATTCCTCGCAAGCTTAACGTAAGAATCTTCCTGCTCCTGTCTTTTTGCAATCTTCCTACGTTCTTCCTCTTCATATCGTTCGTTAAAATTCCGTGCCCCATCCTCTCCGCATGCCCGATAGCAGCAAATCCCATATCCCACGCCAAAAGGTCCTTCATAGGACAGACGTTTTGCTTCTACCTTTGTCCTGTCCAGCGCACCCGCCATAATCGTAAAGGAGCGGTGTCCGCATTCTCCTGCTTTCTCACAGAAATCCTCTGAAAAATCAAAAAGTTCCACAAAAGCCCCTGTTCCCATGACTCGCATAATACGCCTGTCATACTCAGGTCCCTCTTTGCGGTAGCCATAAGGCCCATCCTCTTTCAGCCTGTGGGACAAATCGCCGCTGGCAATAATTACGGTTTTACGCTTAAGGATATCCGCCGTTTCCCGAATGGCTTGTCCAAGCTCATAATGGCTGGTAAGGGAACAGCCGGAAAGCCCGATACGCACCAACTGGTAATCCTGCCAGTATTGATTTACAAAATAGAGCGGAACCATCGTGCCATGGTCCAGGGATTTGCCGCGCTGTCCAAGCGTTCCGGCGGGCAGATTCCTTTTATCTGCCTGATAGCAGAGCTTATCCACAAATTCCGTATCATACGAAACTCTCATTTGCACATGAGCCGCCCCAAATTGCCCGAAATCGCCTTTGGCTTCCTTTCCGGGAGAAATATGAAAGTAATCCGCATACATTGTCTGATGCGGGGAGATGAGGACAATCGTTTCCGGCTTATGCCTCCCAATGCTCTCGGCAACCTCATAAAAAGCATTGACTGTGTCCTGGATGCCCTTTTCCTGCCCTTTTCCGATATCCGGTATGATAAGCGGCGGGTGGGGAACCATGAATGCTGCAGTTATTCCCATTATTTTCTGCTCCTTTCAAATGGTAACGGCACGCTCCGCAAAGCGTCCCCTGCCATATCGTCGGAAGGCATTTATAAAATGCTGCGCATTTGCCTTCCT
>CANOHX010000157.1 GCA_947565885.1 uncultured Lachnospiraceae bacterium | reverse complement strand
TGAATTTGAAGGGTATTATGTTAAAGATAGGGAAGCTGAAAACTTTGTTCTTTCTAGTGACGAGTATATGTTGCTGTTTTCTGGTAATTTTTCCAAGAAAGAGTTTTTGACAATGGCGGAAAGCTTGCAGTTAGTAAAGTAAGGTTTTATTATGGTTGTCTATTGGTATAAGGTAGTTATCTCTACAATTTGTCGATAAAGTATAAAAAAATAAAATATATTTACAAAAAGTGTCATGTTTTGCCTTGCTGGATTGTTACTATTATAGAGGGTAAAAATTACTCACAGAGACAGTTTGGAAAGGAGAACAAAAGATGAGACAGAGATGGAGACAAAAACTGCTGGCAGCGTTGACCTTATTTGCCGTCCTGGTGGCGCTTCCTGCCAGCAGTTATGCTTCCGTGCAGGAGGTGACGCCGGACGCGGCGCAGCCCAAGGCGGCGCGGGCGGCACAGGGAGGCGGGAGCGGCATCGACCCCCAGTATGTCAATGCATCAAGGATTACGGCAGATCTTGCAATCAATGGAAGTAATGCCCATGCTTATGCTAGCGCAATTGCAAAAAGGGTCTGCCGTGTGACCGTGACTATGCGTCTGCAATATAACGACAATGGAACCTGGAAAACGAAGGTGTCCTGGGTGGGGGCCAGTACTAATGGTTGCAAAACTTTGGCGGAGGACTTTACCCTGACCCAGAGAGGACAGTACCGCACCTACGCCATCTTTGACGTTGGCGGGGAAAACCTTACATATAAAAGCGTAGTACAGAGGTATTAATTTATGAAACAATTATTAAGGGGCTGCATAACAATCATTATCAGTTTCATCATTATTGCGGTGGTGAACCTGATTCTTAATTATTTCTTCTAAACAGGCCAGAGAGAAGCTTATCGTTCATTTCCGGCATCATAAAACAAAAACGGATATATTTGTTGTCGAGAAAGGGAAATGTCGAACAATCTCGAATCATCATTTTTTGCCGGATTAATTGGTCGAACAGCGTCTCGGAGGTCATAGCATCATCGAGCAGCTGCACCAGCATGAAATTTGCGCTGGGCGGATATGCCTTAAATCTGCCGTCGGCTGCCACCAAGTTATAGATTCGGCTGCGTTCCTGCGAAATCAGAGAGCGGGTGCGCGCAATGTAGGAGGAATCCCGGAACATAATCTCACCTGAAATTGCAGCCAGGGAGTTGATGGTCCAGGGGTTCTTCTTCGTATTGATTTCTTTAATCAGGTCGCGGTTCCCGGTGACGGCATAGCCCAGGCGCAGTCCCGGACAGGCGAAGAATTTGGATGTTCCCCGCAGGATGACGATATTGTTATAATATGCGGTCAGCGGAATCGAAGTGATGTCCTCGTGGCTGTCGGCAAATTCCACGTAAGTCTCATCTACCATTACGAAGATATCGTTCTGTTTGCAGACATCTAGGATTTTGCGCATGGTCCGGCGCAGGATAGCCCCTGAGGTCGGGTTGTTGGGGTTGCAGATGACAACGAGGTCGATGCTCTCGTTGAGATGGGAGGTAAAGTCCCGGGCGTCTAAAGCAAAGTCCTGCTCCTCTTTCAGGGGGTAGTACAGGCAGGTTCCCCCGCCTAAGGCAATTTCCCGCTCATATTCCGAGTAGGTGGGACCGATTATCAACGCTTTCTGCGGGCGTTCAATCTGGATAAACAGGGAAATCAGCTCGGTGGAGCCGTTGCCCATGATGATATTTTCATAATCGGTGCCAGCGTATTCGGCGATGCATTTGCGCAGGGAGGTATATTCCCTGTCTGGATAGGCGGTGATATCATCAATATGGTTTGTAAGTTCCTCGCGCAGCAGCGGAGAAATGCCAAGCGGGTTGACATTGGCGCTGAAGCTTGTGATTTCCTCCTTTTTAATCCCATAAATCTGTTCAATTTTTTCTAAGTCGCTTCCATGAAAATGGTCTTTGTGCTGAATCATCAAAATTCCCCTCCCTTTCTTTACACAGGCATTTAAATCGTTTATAATAAAATTAACTGTTTCCATTATAACGAATCATCATAAAAAAGCAAGCAGGTGACGATTTGCAGAAAAAAATAGAAGAGCTGGCAGCAGGGAAATGTTACCGTAAAGTTTCGCTGTTGCAATGTATTCCGGAAAAATTAGAAATTGAGCTATTGGAGGGCGCGGTCTATAGCGGCGAATTTACGATAAAGAGCAGCGAGGGCATTCCTATAACAGGCAAGGTCTGCGCTACCAGCCTGAGGATGAAGTGCCCGCAGACAGAATTCCAGGGGACGACAGTGGCACAGGAATTTGAATTTCACAGCGAGGGGCTTTTGGCAGGGGATACTCATAGCGGGGAGTTTCATATTATCAGCAGCCAGGGGGAGTACACGCTGCCTTTTTCGGTGACAGTCAGCAAGGACTATCCCGACAGTTCCCAGGGGAAGATAAAGAGTATTTTTGAATTTGCCAATCTGGCGCGTATCTCCTACGATGAGGCGGTGAAGACATTTTCGCAGCCCAGGTTTGAGGCAATCTTCACGCCCAGGGAGCATGAAGAGCATTTGATTTTCCGGGGGCTGCGCCGCCGGCCGTGTACGCGGGCGCAGGTGGAGGAATTCCTGATTGCCACCCGCAAGAAGCAGAGGGTCCTGTTTACAGTGGAGGAGGCGGAATGTGAATTCCATGGCGTGACACAGACCCAGAAACAGCAGATTGTGCTGCACAAAGAAGAGTGGGGGCATCTTGCGATTGAGGTGTTTTCGGATGGAGAACTGCTGAAACCTGCCAAGGCGCGCATGACAGATGAAGACTTTGTGGGCAGCCATGGAACGCTGGAATACCTGATTGACGTGCAGGAACTTCATGCCGGCAAGAATTACGGCAGGCTGACGCTGCAGACGCCGTTCCAGAAAGAGGAGGTTGTTGTCTGCGTCACCAAAGATGCAGTGCTGCAGGAACATCCTCTCTGGGAGATTCAGAAAAAACAGGCGCAGCTTGCCCGGGCATACCTGAGTTTCGGAACGCATAAAATAGGCACTGGCACATGGGCGAAACAATCCCTGAAGACGTTGGCAGAGCTGCAGGAACTGCTGCCGGACAATCAATGGTACCTGCTGGCGAAAGCGCAGGTTTATTTTGCCAACCAGCAGCGGCAGGAGGCAGAATGGGTGCTGGATTCCTTTCCGCGCAACAAAATAGATAAAGAGACGCCCTTGTATGCATATTACCTGTACCTGCGCACCCTCAGGGACCCTGAGACAAGCTATGTCAATCGCTGTACCGGCAAAATCCGCAGGATTTTCAATAAGAACCGCGAAGAAGCGGTATTATTGTGGATGTTGCTGTTTTTGGACGAGGACCTCAATTACAGCAAGGGCAGGAAGCTGGAGACGGTGGTCCGGTATATCCGGGAGGGCAATGAAAGCGTGCTGCTGTATTTAGAAGCGCTGAGGATATTGGAGAAAGAGCCCTATCTTCTGAACCGTATCACGGATTTCGAGAAGAAAGTCCTTAATTTTGCAGTTAAGCACCAGGCAATGACCAAGGGGCTGGCGGAGCAGGTTGTAAAGCTGCTGCCGGAAATCCCGGTCGGCCAGCCCGTCTGGTATAAGGTCTTATCAGCCTGTTATGAGGCAAATCCTGGCAGGGAATCCTTGCAGGCTGTCTGCAGCTATTGCATCAAGGGCCAGTATTACGGTCAGAAATATTGGAAATGGTATCAGTTGGGCGTGGCGCAGGAACTGCGGATTGCCGGGCTGCATGAAGCCTGGGTGCGTTCTGCCAATAAGGAGCAGATGGCAAGGCTGCCCAGGCAGATTGTCCTTTATTTCCAGTCTTACAGCAGCTTTGGAGGGGAGGCGGAATCCCTGCTTTACCAGGCGATGATTGAGAATAAATCCCAATGGAAGAATGTCTGGCCTCATTATAGCAGGAATATCCATGATTTTGCCCTAAAACAGCTCAAAGGAGGCAGGATTGACCGTGCGCTTGCCGTAGTTTACAGGGAAGCCTTAAAGCCAAAGATGCTGACGCCTGAGTGGGCAAACTATATGGCAAAAGCGCTCTTTGCCTGTGAGGTGCTGTGCGATAACCCCCATGCCCGCAATGTAGTCCTTTGCCAATATTGCCTGGAGAAAGAGCAGGTTGCGCCCATTATCCATGGGAGGGCTTACGTGCAGGTTTATGGCAGCGCGTATCAGATATTGCTGGAAGATGCCAGAGGCAGACGTTTTATCCCGGAGGGAGAACTGAAAGTAACGCCGCTTTTGGACAGCGAGGAATTTTTGGCGCGCGGTATCGCGTGTGCGTCCGAAAAGATGCCATATCTTCTGAAATATTTCGACAAGAAGAAAATCTGGCAGACCTTTGAGGAGGAAGACCTCGGCTATCTGCGGATGATGGTGGATTCACCGGAAATCAGCGATTCATACCGGCAGGAACTGCGCCCGCAGATGGTGGCATACTATTATGACAATTATACAGGAAAGGCGTTGGATGAATTTCTCCTCAGCCTGTCTTTTGATAACCTTGGAGGCAGGGAGCGGGAGAAAATTATGCGGCTTTTGGTGGCAAGGCGTCATTATCAGCGCGTATATGAACTTCTTGCGGAATATGGTATCGAGCATATTTCCCCATCCAAGCTGGTGTATGTCATCTGCTACCAAATGGATGAACTGGAGCAGGAGGAAGTGGATACGGCAGACAGTTTTGTGCTCGCCCTTTGCAGGGAAGTATTTCTCAAGGGGAAATACAATGAGCGGATTTTGCTGTATCTTGTCCGGTATTTCGAGGGAAGCCTTGGCGAGCTGTTGAAGCTTTGGGAGGCGGCGCGCGGATTTGAACTGGACACCTATGAACTGGAGGAACGCTGTCTGCGGCGTTACCTGTATACCGGAGATTTTTCAGCCATGATTGCGCAGGTTTTTGAGAGCTATGTGAAAAATCTGGGGAAAGATATGGTGATTCAGGCTTATCTGAGCCAGATGGCGCATTTGTACCTGGTCAGAGATGCTGTTGTGGAAGATTATGTATTTGCACGGATTGCAAACCTGCTGCGCCGGGGATACCAGCTGAACCGTGTCTGCAGGCTGGCGTTGCTGAAATGGTGCGCACAGGAGCAGGAAGTTTCCAGGGACAAGTGGGAAATTGCAGAGCCCATTTTGGAAAAACTGGTGAGGGAGGAATGCTGTTTCGCGTTTTTTAAGTCGTTTCCCAGAAAAATACAGGAGAAATACATGTTCCACGACCGTGCAATCGTGGAGTACCGCACTGCGCCAGAGGCAAAGGTTTTTATCAATTACCTTCCCATTGGCTGCACGAAGTATGCGGAATGTGAAATGAAGCAGATGTACGAGGGGATTTTTGCCAAGGAGTTTATCTTGTTTTTTGAAGAAAATATCCCCTATTACATCAAAGAGGAGATTGATGGGGAATATAAAGTAACGGAGAGCGGGCAGATAGAGAAACAGCGTCTGGATGACGGCGGGGAGGAAAGCCGTCCGGTCCTCATAGACGATATGATGGCGGCATGGCAGATGAAAGACGAGGCCACGCTGCAAAAACAGATTGAGGCGTATGGGCAGATGGATGAAATGGTGAATCAGCAATTTACGTTGCTGTAGTTAAAAATACTGTGGTTTGTCCTGGAGGTAGAGATGAGACCGACAAAAGAGGAATGGTATATTGGGATAGAGGCGGGAAGGCAGTGGATGCAGATTAGCTGTTACCATGCCGGGCTTACGGAGCCAGAGACGAAGAGCACGCTGGCAGGGTCGGAAGTGTATCTGATTCCTACGGCGGTCTGCAAACGCAAGCAGAGCGGGCAGTGGTGTTTTGGCGAGGAGGGCAGGCGGCTGGCGGAGTCCGGGGAAGGATATTATGCGGCGGACCTTCTGAAACGCGCGTTTTGCCAAGAGATTGTCACCTTGGATCATGAGTATGCAGCGGAGGATTTGCTGGGGGTGTTTTTCCGCAAGCTGCTGCGGCTGGCGCTTCCGGCGGAGGGCATTCAAGCGGTCACTAAGTGCGTCTTTTCACTAGAAGAGGTGACGGGAGAATCGGTGGAATTTCTGCAGCGTTTTGCCAAGAAGCTGGGATTTACAGAAAAGCAGATTCAGATTCAGGATCATCGGGAGAGTTTTTATGCCTATGTAGTATCCCAGGATAAGTCCTTGTGGAACCAGCAGGTGCTTCTGTTAGAGGAGGAGGGCAATGGCGTATATTGCCGTCTTCTTTCTTGTAACCGCAAGACGGAGCCAATGGTTGTGGAGGTAGGCGAGGCATTTCTGGGCAAACTCCCGGAACATTATGAGCAGCGGGACATGAAGTTTGCCGGGATGGTGAAAGCAGTGCTGGCGGGCAGGATTGTGTCGGCTGCTTACCTTATCGGTTCCGGGTTCGAGGGGGATTGGATGAAAGATTCCCTGCAGTTAATCTGCCGTAACCGCAGGGCTTTCCAGGGTAAGAACCTCTACACCAAAGGCGCTTGTTATGCCGGGCTTTTGCAGGAACATAAGGACAGGGCAAAGACAGTATATTTTGGCGATTATAAGGTCAAGGAAAATATCATGTTAGGGGCGGTACGTGGAGAGGTGGAATTTTTCTACACCTTGGTGGAGGCGGGCAGCAACCGCCATCAGGTGGACAGAGAACTGCGCATTTTATTGGAGGGCGAACCATCGTTGGAAATATGGCGGCAGAAACCCGGAAGCAAGGAGGCGCGGATTGAGAGCCTGGAACTGCCGGGGCTTGGGGCCTTTGGGCAGGAACGCAGCCGGCTGTCGCTGCATATTTCCGGGGGTGAGGAGGAGAAACTCTTCTTGAAAGTGCAGGATTTGGGCTGGGGACAGATGTGCCCATCTAA
>CANOHX010000156.1 GCA_947565885.1 uncultured Lachnospiraceae bacterium | reverse complement strand
GAATGTAACAGCTTTTCGGCTTCTTGTCTCTGCAATGCCTCCTTTTGCTTAAATAGATACATTTGCTTCTGTTGTTTTTGCTTACGCTTTTTCCTTTTATTATTTATCTTGTCAACTTTCCTATCAAATTTCTCATGGCAGCCTTCCGGGAGCAGCGTGCGCAGGCTTTCCATCACCGTAGCAGACGGATACCCGGAATAAATATAATCTGCCCCCAAAAGATAAATGTAAAAAACCATAGCCGATATCCCCTGAGGGTCTTTCTCCCAATATTCATTTGCTGCTGTTTCAAAGGTAAGTGCCGCATCTGTCCCCTCTGACATCTGCCGGAGGATTCTTTTTAGGGATTCATTTACCGTCTTCTTTTCCATATATTTATAAACAGCCAGCATTCCCTCTGCCCTGACAGTTTCCCCAATTTCCAGCATCAAAACCGCCGCGGCAGTTAGCCGTTTTTTATCTTCTTCTCCGGCTATCACCATCCCATACTGTTTCCCGCCCAACCGCAGGAAGTCTTCCCTTGCATATAGATAAAATTCCTTCCGGCTGGAAAATGAAGATTTTATATTCTCCATTTTCTCAGCATATCCCGCATGGACCACTATACACGTTCTGTCTCCTACTGTCAGTTCCCTATAATATGGCATTTCACGGATGATTCCCACCCATCTGCACAAATCCTCCAGAGCAATCCCAGAATCATTGACTAGGCTGTTTATTGTGCCATACAAGTCAAAGTACGAACCAGCCAGCCCCTCATTATTCAGAAAATACTTTACAGAACTGTATAACGCCGCCGTCTCCTTATGGGAACAGTAATCTGTTCCCAGCCCCTCTTTCTCATCCAGCCTGAGCATCAAATCAATACATGATGCAAATTCTTCCTCATGGTTGCCCCTGATAAGCCAGACATTGGCAGGACAATGTTCTATCCATTTGAGCATCTCATAGCTGTGTCTGCCTCTGTCAATAGAATCCCCTGCCAAAATCAGGCTGTCCGTATCTGAAAAATTAACTTTCTACAAAAAGATTAAGACAATATAAATAAATCCCATCACAATACCTCCTCTTTTTAATGATAAACCCACTATAACACATCCTTTTTCTCAAAAAGGACAAGGTATTGTCGCATTTTTGTCTGTAATTTCCGTACAAGTCATGATATAATTATACAGAAACCGAAATACTCGTTTCCTGTTCCACAGGAACCGCATCGCCTGCCTTCGTATATGTCACTGGTTCTTTTGCAGTATCACTCTTTACCGCAGCTGCTTCTGCTCCCACAGAGTCCGTACCCAGATTATCCTTCAACCACACCTTTCCTTTTTCGCTGATCTCTACAGTATCTGCATTGGTATCAGCATTCCTCTTTTCCTCAATCTTCGCTTCCAGTTTTTCACGTTCTTCCCTGCGCTTCTGGACAGCCTCTTCACGCTGCAATTCTGATTTTTCCCTTGCTTCCTTCGCATCTTCCTCCATTCCTTTGTCAGCTTCCGCCTTATATTCCTCCGCCTTGTCGGAAAAATCACCGACATACCCCATTGCGCGCTCCATTATCTGCGTATCTCCCTTACGCCTCGCTTCCTTGTAAACACGCATAGGGGTATTCATCAGATTCATATTCGTCCTTGCGCCAACGAGCCCTTCCATTGTTTTCGTATGCATAGTGCATCCTCCTTGTCTGCGTTTTTTAGGGACATAAACCCCTCATTTCTTCTTTCGGCCGTGAAAATATACGATATTAGATTTGTGCTTCAAACAGCCGTTTTGATGTCATGTGCGGCATCAGGAAACGGCATCAAAATAGATATTAGGAAAATACCATTTCCCGCCTCAGCGTTCAGCACCCCATCATAGCCATACACTACATCACCAACATTCAGCAGACCGATTCCGTGTTCCTGTGAATCCTCCATATTTGTAAATCCCCCTGTAAATTTCTCCGCCTTGTCCATACTGTTCCTTACTTCAATCAGAAAACATTTCTTTACAGCCTTCGCCTGAATATCAATAAAACAGCATTTATCTCCCCGCATCCTTCCACACGCCTCCAAGGCATTATCCAGTATGTTTCCAAATAATACACATAAGTCAAAATCATTGATGCCGCATCCCTTTGGTATCTGTACATCACATTCCCACCTGATATTTCCCTCCTCTGCCCATTTCCGTTTCTGATGCAGAAGTGCATCCACTGCCTTGTTTCCTGTCATATCCTCATCTATCTCTAATGCCATGCCCTCCATATTTTTCAGGTAATCATCTATCTTTTCCCATTCTTTATTCCGCGACAGCGCCGATAAAGCGATGACATGGTTTTTCATGTCATGACGCAGCCGTTCTGACTGCCTGTGCTGTTCCGCCAGCATTTTGTAAACCGCAATCTGCGAATGGTAACGACCGCTTTTTTCTTGCTCCAGATAAATCCTGTTCATTCCAAACACATAAACCCCTGCCGCACACATAGACATGAGCGTCAGCACCAAAAATCCAGCATGGCTGAAAATCTGGTCATAATACAATCCCATGCTGCCCCCGCTCCTGACCATAATGCCATTGCTCGCACACCAGCCCGCCACATCAAACACTGTAATGATTACAAGCAATGGGACTGCCAGCATAACATACCATTTTTTCCGTTTTCCGCCAAAAACAGTTTCAAGCTGTTTTGACATCCGGTAAATGACCCATACGGCAAAACAATAGCCGGCGCCACTGAACAGTCCAATTTCCAACTCTGTAAAAAACGGTTCCCGAATATCTTTTACTATGTGAAAGTAAAGCAGTGCAAGACACGATAAAAAAGAACCACAGAACTCTACAGCCAGCCTTGCTGCTATCATAAGGATAGAAGCCGCCAGAATTTTTTTCTCCCAGTCTGACTGAAATAATAATACTACTAGCGCCATAAAACATATATGCGCCGACAATGCGCCAAAAATATACGGAATGGCATACAGCTGGCACAGAATATTCTTTAGCAGCCAGCCACAAAAAGACAGAATCAAAAACAGCCATTCTTTCTTTGGGGAGGCTCCCAGAAATTTTTTACAAAATTTATCCGCCGCCCATAAGTAGCCCATATAAAATGGCAAAACGATTAAAATATCCACATAGTCTGAAAGCCGATTCATATAATCCCTCCATTTTTTCGCATAATCTCAAGCATCTCCTGGACAAACCTTTCATACCTTCTCTTTGCAATCACGATTTTTTCGCCGCTTTCCAGTATCACTTCCTGCCTGTTATACCCATCAACGTATTTCAGATTTATCAAATAGCTTTTATGGCATCTGAAAAAACCTTTGTCCCGCAATTTTTCCTCCAACTCCCCAATCTGCTCATAATAAGTAAAAATACCTTCCGTGCCATGAACATCAACCACTCTCCCCTTTATCTCAAAATAGTATATATCATCAAGAAATATCTTCTTTTTCTGCCTTTCCCTGCTGACAATGATAAATTCCTGTGAACGGCTTTCTGTTTTGAGGACAGCTTTTTGCAACACTTTTTTCAGTTTCCTGTCATCCACAGGCTTCAGCAGATATTGAAACGCCTCCACGTCATATGCTTCAAACACATACTCCCTGCTGGACGATATAAAAATAAGTATCTTATCAAATGCCTGTTTTCGAAAAAACCGTGCCGTTTTCATCCCATCCAAATCCTGCATAATAATATCAAGGAAAACAATGTCAAAACTTCCCAATGCCTGCAGCAGTTCCCTGCCGCTTTGGAACTGGCGGATGATGCATGGTGTTTTCATTTCTTCCATAATTTCTTTTATTCTTTTCGCCATGTTACAGCATTCTATGGCTTCATCATCACATACTGCTATCGAAAGCATTCTATCACCTGCCTTATATGGGTATATCGTGTATATCGGCAAAAATGGACATAAAGTCTTATTTGTGTCATGAATGGGCATTTCCGTGTAATAACCGTTTCAAAATAAGTTTTTCTTCATTCGTCCGATGCAGGAGCGGATGCACCGCAAGGCAGCACAAAAGCTAACCGCCACATATGGCGGTTTGCCATAGCGGCGGTTAGCTTTTGCAAATTCTGTTATCTTAAAGATTTCAGGTTCCTAAGGTAATCCCATACTGTCAGCGCGTGAAGTTTCAATTTCCCGCAGCTTTTGAATGGTTTCGCCCCATCCAGAAGATGTGCCGCGCATAGAGCTGATAACTCATGATCTCCGCCGGACCTTCCTCGAACTCCTCCATCGGTGACCTACAAATTCCCCGACTGGATTTCCCTATACAACTTTTAATCCGGGTAGATGGTCAGCATATTTACGCCTACCCGGTCAGGCTTTCGCCCATGCTATTTCAGCCTAGAATATATTTCATCTGTAACTGGCTCCAGCCACTCATTCGAACAGTTTTCACCCGGAACCTCCACTGCGAGATGGGAAAACCAGCTATCCGGTGCAGCCCCATGCCAATGCTTCACGCCTACAGGGATATTCACCACATCACCCGCATGAAGCTCCTGCGCCTCTCTGCCGTCCTCCTGATAGAAACCACGTCCTGCAACACAGACCAAGATTTGACCGCCGCCCTGATCCGCATGGTGGATATGCCAGTTATTCCGGCAGCCCGGTTCAAAAGTCACATTAAAAATACCTGCCTGGGAATTGGAGAGCGGAGCAAGATAGCTCTGTCCGATAAAATACTGTGCAAAACCGTCATTCGGATTTCCGATAGGAAATACCATTGAATTTTCATGTTCCGCCCTTGCACAGCCGTCTGTTTCTTCCATCCAAATCTCCTTTGCCATGCGGAAAGCCGCCCATGCTTTTGGCCATCCTGCATAAAACGCAGCATGAGTTAGAATCTCTGCAATCTCTGTTTTGGTTATTCCGTTCTTCTTTGCAGTCATAAGATGATACTGAAAAGAAGAATCCGTAAGCCCTTGTGACAAAAGTGCAACCACTGTCACAATACTGCGGTCACGCAGGGACAGCTTATCTTCCCGGCTCCATACCTCACCAAATAATACATCGTCATTTAACTGAGCAAACTTTGGGGCAAATTCCCCAAGATCTCTCCTGCCTGCCGTCTGTTTTACTGCCATATCAAAAGCCCTCCTTAAATATATTTTACTGTTTCTGAAAATTCTATTGTTTATGTTCTCTCCGGCTATTCAACATTGACATAATTCCTTTGCTGAATATCTAATAAGGGTGTCCCGCTTTCTGGAACACCCTTATTGTAATGCTATATTCATTCAATGTCCAATGCCTATATTCTATCAACAGATATTACTGTTTCGCATATTTTTTAATTCTTATAATTCATCATTAGACATTGTTTTTCCGTATTGTCTTGCAAAAGCAAGAAAAGCATTTGTGGCAGATGTAAAGACTTGCTCCTTTTTCCATGCCAAAACAGTACTTGTTTCAAGCACTGGATAGAGCGGAACAAATCGAATACCTTTATATGTATAATTTAATTTTATTCCCAGTACCATGCCTAAATTATTCTCCGCAAGCAGCATTTCATTATATAACAGATTCCCTTCCGCAATAATTTCCGCCTGCTCCTTGTAATTCCCCATCCATTGCCCAATCCTGCTTTTCACAAAATCTCCGGTAGCAACAATCAGCCGTTCTCCCATCAAATCCTCCGGCTGAATCCACTCCTTTTCTGATAAAGCAGAATCCATGCGTACCCATGCCCCCCATTTTTCCTTAACCGGCATAGGTATAAAATCATATTTGCGTATATCAATAGGTTCCGCCATTAAACCCAGGTCAAGAAAACCTCTTTCAATATAATCATGTATATTATCTGCATTTCCACTATAAATTTCATATTGAACCAGGGGATGCTTTTTTGAAAAGCCGGCTATTATCTGCGCAAGAACACCGGTAGATTGGAATTCTCCGCTGCCAATGGAAATTTTCCCAGCCAGTTCTTCATCCCGGTGCATGAGATCCTGCCTGGTTTTTTCAGCCAGAGCCAGCATTTCCTGGGCACGCTGCTTTAATATCATGCCATCCTCTGTCAAAATGATATTATGATTGCTCCTGGTAAACAGTTCCACGCCTAATTCTTCTTCTAATTTTGCAATCTGCCGCGACAAAGTTGGCTGGGTAACATGAAGCATCTGCGCTGCCCGTGTAAAGTTTTCTTCTCTGGCTACCGCCAGAAAGTAATTTAACACCCGAAGCTCCATATACTCTATCTCCTTTCACCAGGATTATAACAAACTCCGCATTTTTATTATTATCGACAATTTTGCCTCCAATGATGATTTTTATGGATTTAGATTATCCGAATAATTATCATTTCATCAAGCCCGATTTCTCCAATATCACATTCCTCTTTTCCACGAAGATATGTCTGCATATGATAAAACATCAAACATTCACGAAAATATTTTAACAATTCTTGTGTTCTCCGCTTATATCCATATGCTTTGAGCAGTGTCCGCAACTTCATTCTTACATAATCCTGACCGTCCAAATAAAGAATCTGCAGCCGCTTCATTTTGAAAAATAAATCAATATCAAAATAATCTGTTACAAATTCTCCCTCATTAACTTCCTTTCCAAAAGACATAAAATCTTTCTGAATAGATGGAAATTCCCTGTCTATCAGTGGCTTGTCACATAAATAGTCTATCCAATAATGAACATCAAGATATAAACTGCGCAAATTTGTGCGATAATATGGATTTAGATAAAGATTGTCTTGTTTCCACACTTTCTCCAACATAACACTTGCCGTTCTGATTCCCAGATCCTGACTATGAATAATGCAGGCAAGGTCAAATGAATCATAATATAATTCAATCAATTTTATCCCCCTTTATCCCATTACATTTTCTGCAAAGTATCTGTAAATTCTCCGTTATTGTTTTGCCGCCCTTATTCATTGGTTTAATATGGTCTACCTGAA
>CANOHX010000155.1 GCA_947565885.1 uncultured Lachnospiraceae bacterium | reverse complement strand
GGATGGAGGGTATGGCGAATGAGAGAATGCAAGAAATGCCAAGTGCAGATTTTGGACGATACCAGTATCTGCCCGCTTTGCAGCAGCGTGCTGGAAACGGCGGGGGAAGAGGAGCGGCATAATGGCTACCCGGATGTGAAGGCAGTATCCCAAAAACTGACTTTTGTGGTGCGTCTGTACAGCTTTTTGGCAATTGTCATCGAGGCGGCGTTGGTTATCATCAACTATCTGACATTCCGCGGGATATGGTGGTCTGCCATCAGCGGCATCAGCATCCTGTATTTTTTTATTACATTGAAATATTCCCTGCAGAAGAATAATGGCTACAAGACGGTGATTTTGGTACAGTTGGTTGGCGCGGTGCTTCTGGTAATCGCCGCGGACAATATTGTCGGCTATCAGGGCTGGTCCGTGAATTATGTGCTGCCCAGCGCAATCTTACTGCTCAATGCTACCATCGGAATTCTGATGATTGTAAACCTCGCCAACTGGCAGAGCTATCTTTTGCTGCAGATACTTACTGTGCTCTTGTCCTGCGGCTGCGTGCTTTTGTGGAAATTTGGGGTGATTAAAAGCCCCATCCTTACGCTGACGGCGCTGGCAGTTTCCTTGTGCATGCTTCTGGGAACCTTGATTTTCGGGGAACGCAGGGCAAAGACGGAATTAAAGAGAAGATTTCACGTGTAGGATAGGGAATACGAAAGGAGAAAATTATGCAGGAAGCCAGCATACAAGGCAGGGTTATCCGGGATATGATTGCGCATGTGACGAATGATAACCTGATTGGCAGGAAAATTAAGACCGGGGAACTGCGCAAGAAACTGATAGAGCCTAAGTGGAGATGCCCGGAATGTTTCCAGATGGCGGAAATTATCATGCCCAACTTTCAGATGGAATATCTGTGCCGGAGGGAGGACCCCAGGACAGATTATGTCATCCTGCAGCTTCACGGAGGGGGTTATATAGGCGCCATGCGCAACGCCTACCGAGCTTTTGCAGGTCTTTATTGTGAGGTCAGCAAGGGTATGGATGTGCTGACGATTGACTACCGGGTGGCTCCGGAAGACCCCTATCCGGCAGCATTGGAAGATGCTGTGGCGGCTTATGAATGGCTGAAAGATGCGGGATGGCGCAGCAGACAGATTATCGTAGCTGGCGATTCCGCTGGGGGCGGGCTTGCCCTTGCGCTCTGTATGTATCTGAAAGACCATAACCATAGGCTGCCCGGTGGGCTGGTTTTGATGTCGCCCTGGACGGACCTCACGGCAAGCGGGCCTTCTTATTTTGATAATTTTGAGCGTGACCCCTTGTTTGGAAATACAACGGA
This sequence comes from uncultured Lachnospiraceae bacterium, assembly GCA_947565885.1. Classification (GTDB taxonomy): domain Bacteria; phylum Bacillota; class Clostridia; order Lachnospirales; family Lachnospiraceae; genus Petralouisia. The sequence continues at coordinate 5,592 of CANOHX010000155.1, read as the reverse complement.
CAGCCTTATTTATAACCGGGACTATGCAGGTCAGCATGATATGAAAGACCCATATATTTCGCCGCTGTTCGGGGAATATTGGGGGTTTCCGCCTATGCTTATCCAGGCAGGAGGGATAGAGATGCTGCTGAGCGATTCCATCGGCGTTGCATATAAGGCGAAACGACAGGGAGCGAAAGTGCGCCTGAGCATTTATGAGGGGATGTTCCATGTGTTCCAAATGGGAATGATGATGATGCCGGAATCTAAGAGGGCATGGAGGGAAATCGGCAGGTATTTTGAAGTCCTGACGGGCGTAACTGTTCAGCATTAAAATATTTTTTACAGTTTCCATAGCGGCTATCTTCGTTAACATTTAAAAATATTTTTGGGATGCTTCATGAGTTTTATGAATTTCCCCTCCTTTGCCAACGGCAGACCAAACCGGAATTTCTAGTATCCCTAGCTCCAGGGAGGGAGAGGTAGCGGCAGGTGTTGCACGGCCACACCTGCCAGGTCGTCGGAAGGCATTAATATAAATGCTTCTCATTTGCCTTCCTCCTGATATTAATTTCCCCAATTCAAAACTCGCGTTTTCCCAATGATTTGTAAAATATCGCCATCGGATGTGGTTTTTCCGGGGTAGGAAGCCTTTCGCCAGTTTTCCTTATCAGCGGGATAAAAGGATGAATAGGTGCGTCGGGTGAACTGTCTGAGGGACAGCCGGATATTTAAACTATATGTTTTCCACGGCTTATACCGACTGTCCCGAGTTTCAGAGGCGCACCTTTATCGCTAATCCTTGTTCCCGCTGTTAGGAAAACAAGAAAGGCTGTCCGTGAGGAAAAACCACATCTGTTATGGCGATGTGATATAATCAGTAGGGAAAACGCTCAGACAGTTGATATTGGGGAAATACATTCAGCCCCTCTCCTGGAGACAAGGGATACACGAAATTCCTCAAATGTCTGCCTTTTGGCAAAGGAGGGGAAATCCACCAAATCCATAAATATTCCCATAAATATTTTTATAATATTTGTGTAGATAGCCACTGTGGAAACTGTAATTGAAAATTTTAATGCTGAATAGTTACGGACGGGCAGGTGAGAAAGGCAATGAGACTTGACAATAAGGGAGTTGGAAAATTATAATAGTAATGGTAAGAATGGGAAAAGAAAGGTGATACATATGAGAAGAACAAAGCAGATTATGGGCATACTGTTATCATGGCTGTTATTGATAGGGATTTTCCAATTTCTGCCGATAAATATAGACAGCTGCAGGGTATTTGCCGCGGCGCCGTCGGGAGATAACAGTTTATCATCCTTAAGTATTTCACCGGGAACGTTGTCTCCGTCTTTTCAGTACAATGTTGTCGATTATACTGCATCCGTGGGAGCGGACGTCACCAGTGTGGAGGTCAGTGCTAAGACTTCCAATGAGACGGCGACCATAGAGTCCGTGTCTGGCAATACAGACCTGCAGATGGGGGAGAATCTTGTCAGTATCGTAGTGAAAGCAGAAAATGGGACGCCAGCCACATATAAGATTGTAGTGACCCGTCAGGAAGGCGGGGAGACGGCCGTCCAGGAACCGGGAGATGAAGGACAGGAAACTGCAGGGACGGATGGGCAGCAGGCCGAGGAGGCAGATGGACAGCAGGCAGGGGAAGGAAATCCGCAGGGAATTACCATCAACGGACATCCGTTCAACCTGGCGGCTGCAATTCCAGAAGACGTCGTTCCGGCAGATTTTACGAAGACAACAATCACCTGCCAGGGACAGCAGGTAGAGGGGCTTACTTTTGAAAAGGCAGAATTGATGTTGGTATATCTGACTACGCCCAGCACGGAGGTGAAAAATACGCTTGCCGTGTATGAGGAGGCAAGCAATAGCTTCTGTCCGTTCCGCAAGCTTTCTGTGGATGAAACAAAGTATCTGATTATCCTGGATCCCCCGGCAGAAAGCGGGCTGTCGCAGGAGTATACGCAGACTGCGCAGACGCTGGGAGAGCTTGCAGACGTGCCGGTGTTTGTCAAGCCGCAGGCATCGCAGACGCCGGAAAGCGCCGAGGCGGGGGAAGATGGGGCCTCTGCAGGACAGGAATTTTTCCTTGTTTATGGCGTCAGCAGTTACGGTAATAAGGGCTGGTATCAGTATGATGCCCTGGAATCGACTTTCCAGCGCTATACGCCGGTACAGACAGCGTCAGAACCATCTGCGCTGGAACCGTCGGCTGCAGACAGCGATGGTGAGCCTAGTGCGGAGATGCAGAGCCTGCAGAAAGCTTATACGGACATGGAAGCGCAATATAATGCGCAAAGAGATACTTCCAGGAAGACAACAGCAGTGCTGGTATTTATTATTGCCGTATTGGTTGTGGTGATTGTGAATCTGCTGCTGCGAGGCAGGAAAGAGGATGACTTGGAAGAGGAGCTTGATTATGATGAGCTTTCGGAGAAAGTCAGAAAGCAGGTTAAGAGCGTCAGGAAATCCCGCCGTGGAGAAAGCGGTCACGGCAGACAGGCAGATGGCGAAGAGGATGAGTTGTGGGAGGACGATACCGTGCCAAAGCGCATCCTCAAGCAGCAGACGAAAGTGATACCTGCACTGGGCGCGGAGGAACAGCAGGCCTCCCAGGCGAAGCATGGGGTGAAGGCAGATAAGAAGCAGGAGAAAAAAGACCGCAGGCAGGAACAGCGGCCGGAGAGGAAAGCAGAGCCAAAAGCAGAAAGAAGAACGGAGACCAAAGCGGAGAGAAAACCGGAGCCAGTTATAGAGCCGGATGAAGATTTTGAGGTAATAGATCTGGAGGATTTATAAAGTGCATAGACAGTATACGAAACAGGCAAAAAAAGCATTGGAGCTGGCAGGAAAATTGTCCAAGAAGCTTCAGCATAATTATATAGGAACAGAGCATATCCTGGCAGGGCTGATTCAGGAAAAAAGCGGCGTGGCAGCGCAGGTGCTGACAGAAAACCAGGTCGAGGAACAGAAGCTTTTAGAACTGATAGAGGAACTGATTGCTCCCAGCGCAGGAACAGTGCTTATGGACATGGACGGCTACTCGCCCAGGACCCAGCGCGTGCTTGATACCGCCGAGAAAGAGGCGTTGCGTTTTAACAGTGAAAAGGTGGGCACGGAGCATTTGCTGTTGGCGCTTTTAAAAGAAAACGAGTCGGCAGCCGTACGGCTTTTAAATACTATGGGTATCAATTTGCAGAAACTTTACATTGAACTTCTGGTGGCAATGGGCCAGGAGGGCAGTTTTTCCAAGGAAGAACTGAAATCGGCGAAGGTTCGGAAGAAGAATCTCAATGCTACGCCAGTATTAGACCAGTATTCCAGGGATTTGACACGTCTGGCGCTGGAAGGAAAGCTGGACCCGGTCGTTGGCAGAAAAGAAGAGATTCGTCGTGTGATTCAGATTTTAAGCCGCCGTGGCAAGAACAATCCCTGCCTGATAGGTGAGCCTGGCGTAGGAAAGACCGCCATCGCAGAGGGATTGGCGCAGCAGATTTCTCTTGGCCTTGTGCCGGATTCTGTGGCGGGCAAACGCGTAATAACCCTGGATTTATCCAGCATGATTGCTGGCTCTAAGTACAGGGGGGAATTTGAGGAACGCATAAAGAAAGTTATCCGTGAGGTGACGGGAGCGGGAAATATCCTGTTGTTCATGGATGAACTTCATACCATCATCGGGGCAGGAGGGGCAGAGGGAGCCATGGATGCTTCCAATATCTTAAAGCCTTATCTTGCCAGGGGCGAACTGCAGATGATTGGAGCCACTACTGTGGAGGAGTACCGGAAGTATATAGAAAGGGATGCAGCCTTAGAGCGGCGGTTCCAGCCAGTGATGGTGGAAGAGCCATCCGTGGAGGACACCATAGAGATATTAAAAGGGCTGCGCAGGTTTTATGAGAAACATCATCAGGTTGTGATAACTGATGAGAGTTTAGAGGCAGCGGCAAGGCTTTCGCAGCGTTATATCTCGGACCGTTTTCTGCCGGATAAGGCAATTGACCTGATGGATGAGGCAGCAGCCCGGGTGCGGCTGCAAGGCGTGAAATCGTCCACGCAGCTACAGGATATTGCGGCAGAAATCAACCGTGTGGGGGAGGAGTTGGAAGAGGCTATCCGGGAAATGGATTTGGAATTAGCGTCAAAACTGCGTAAGGAAAAAGAAGAATTGCAGGAGGAATCTGCAAAACTGCAGAAGAAAGTCCGAAAAGCCTTAAAGCAGAGGAAAGCAGAAGTGGGCGAGAATGAGATTGCAGAAGTAATTGCCCAGTGGACAAAAATCCCGGTTAAGCAGCTTGCCGAGGAGGAAACGGTTAAGCTTCGTAAATTAGAGAGCGTACTGCACAAACGTGTCATTGGGCAGGAGGAAGCAGTCAGCGCTGTGGCAAAAGCGGTGCGCCGTGGCAGGGTGGGGCTGAAAGACCCCAACCGCCCCATCGGTTCCTTTTTGTTCCTGGGGCCTACTGGGGTTGGCAAAACGGAGATTTCCAAGGCTTTAGCGGAAGCGGTGTTTGGCAGTGAAGACTCCATGATACGTGTAGATATGTCAGAGTACATGGAAAAACACAGCGTATCGAAGATGATTGGTTCCCCGCCGGGCTATGTAGGCTATGACGAGGGCGGTCAATTGAGTGAGAAAGTCAGGAGAAAGCCCTATTCGGTGATTTTGTTTGATGAGATTGAGAAAGCCCATCCAGATGTATTTAATATTTTGCTGCAGGTGTTGGATGATGGGCATATTACCGATGCCCAGGGCAGGAAAGTAGACTTTAAAAATACGATTATCATTATGACGTCCAATGCGGGGGCACAGTCGATTATCGAACCGAAAGCCTTAGGATTTGCCTCAGTTGAGGATGTAAAACAGGATTATGAGCGGATGAAAGGCAGCGTAATGGAAGAGGTGCGCAGGATTTTTAAACCGGAGTTCCTTAACCGGATTGACGAGACGATTGTTTTCCATGCACTGACCAAAGAGGATATGAAGAAAATTGTCACTTTGCTGACAAAGGGCCTGGTTACCCGCTGCCAGGAACAGATGGGCATTACGCTGCATATTAACGGCAGCGTGAAAAACCATATTGTAGAGACGGCATATGAACCGAAATACGGCGCGCGTCCATTGCGCAGGAAGATTCAGAATGAATTGGAAGATGGTCTTGCAGAAGAAGTCCTGGCCGGCCGGGTAAAGCGTGGGGATGAGGTAGAAGCCACGATGAGCAACAAAGAATTGATATTTAAAATCATGTAGCCGTTAGCGATACGAAGTGGAGAGAGTCAGGATGAAAAATTTAGGCAGGGCGAAGACTGTGCTGGTCACGGCAGCAATTATATTGGTATCTATGGTGTTCCATTATTTCGGCGCAGCCGGGCTGTGGGACATCGGCGTATCAGACAGGCTCAACCAGAGGGAGTCGGTAACGAATAAGAAGATATATATTATTGGCATTGATGATAAAACCTTAGAGCAGTACGGTCCGGTCAATACCTGGAGCAGGGATATTCCAGCGCGATTAGTGGAAATATTAAATGCAGATGAAACAAAGCGGCCAGCAGTCATCGGATTCGATGTGATATACAGCGAACAGGCAG
>CANOHX010000154.1 GCA_947565885.1 uncultured Lachnospiraceae bacterium | reverse complement strand
CGGAATACTTCAGTTCAATATGGTTGTTCGTCTCATCCTTCACCAGGCGGAACAATGTGCCATAAGGATTGACGGTGCCATCTGATTTCGTCTCTGCCACCCACAGTTGGGAGGTATCAATATTGCCATATCCGTCATCTGCTTCCTTTACACCATTAGGTTTCCAATTCTCAAAGAACGGCTCCTGCTCATAGAGCTTAGTCGGTCCAAAGGTTATAAAATCTTCTGTCTCATTGCAGTACAGGCGGTCTCTTGCCCTGCCGTCCACCGTCGTACGTGCTGACCAGTATACCAGGTAATTGTCTTTCTCCGGATTATAGATTGCCTCCGGCGCCCACGCCATGCATGCGCCGACATCGTCGTCGCTGCTTATCTTGTTCACATCAATATAACGCCTGGTCCAGTGTACCCAGTCTTCGGTCTCATAAACAAACAGGCTGGTGCTGCCATAACCGTTTGTGGTCATAGTCCCCCAGTTGCCTACTACATTTTTCGCTCTGTTCCCGCCATACTTTTCTGCCATGGTATTCAGGTCCGTAGCAAGCAGCCAGACCTTATTGGAATCGCTGCCATCGGCTTTGCAGCCTCGAATCAGATAGGGGTCGCGGACGCCCTGGTCCACACCCTCAAAGGGGAACAGCACAGAGGCATCGCCTGTCGTAGTCTGCGTAATGTCCGTGCCCTCTTTAATCTTATAATTGAGGCTTGTCCCCTGCTTTATCTCATAATCAAGGCCTGTCTCCCCATATTTCTCAATCAGGTCCGTGTAATCCGTCCCCGTCTCAAAAATCGGGTGGCAGCCATTCAATGCCGTCCAGTTCAGACCATCCTCGCTGAGGAAAAAATGAATCTGCTGCTCATCTCGAAAACCATTGTCGGCCGATTCCGGAGGAGCAACCTGCCAGTCTGCAAAACATACATACACGTACCCGGCATAGTCATCCTTTGCCAATCCTGCACGGATAATCATGGGGAACTCTTTTTCTGCCGTCTCACCGCCAGCAGACACGGTTGCTTTCAGCGTAAATTTATAGTCCGGCTCGTTTGATTTAGGACGCTTTTTCACTTTCAGCACGGACCCCTCGATAGCCACATATTCTGCATCCTTTTCTGCTACACTGTATGTAATCGCTGCCCCATCCAGACCGTCTACCGTATCTGGAAGCGTCAAATCGTTAACCAGAAGCTGGTTGATTTCAGATTCCCGGATGGTCAGATTCTGCTGTACTGTTTCCGCCGTACCTGCCGCTTTCACCTCCATGCCCGCAGTCGGCAGCGAACCGACCGCTATGCCTGCGGTAAGGTAGGCAGCAAGCAATACATTCACAATTCTGCGTTTCATATTTACTTACCTCCTGTCATTGTCCTCTATTTCTTGGTAATCTTGATTGTCTTCTTCATGGTGACATTTCCAACCTTAGCGGTTACCGTCACCTTACCGGTCTTCTTTTTAGCTGTCAATTTGCCTTTCTTGCTGATGGTCGCCAGCTTCTTGCCTTTCTTATCCAAAGACCATGATACCTTGCCGGATATCCCAGTCACTTGCAGGGTAATGGACTTTTTCACCTTTACTTTAGATTCTCCGGTAATCTCGCCAACATTGAAGACAACTTTCTTAGTAATGGTCTTGCCGCCAGCTTTCACTTTGACAGCCACAGTTCCTTTTCCGGCTTTGTCCGCCGTCACCTGACCATTCTTTACCGAAACAGCTCCCGTTGCACGGTAAGTAATTGACGGACCTGCCGCCTGTACTGCTGCCGGGCAGTTAACCGTAATGCTGGTCTTCTCTCCCTTTGCCAGGGAAGTCTTCCCTGCGCTTGCCGCAACGCCGCTCATATCAAGATTCACCGTCACCAATGCCTGGTATTCCATCTCAAAACCATCGTAAACTGCTTTCACCTTAGCAGTAATTAATGCATTGCCCACTTTCACGCCAGTCACATTGCCTGTATTCTTATCCACAGCCGCAACGCCTGGATTGCCCGATATATATTCCACAGTCACATACTGCCGAATCGCTGTCGGAATTGCCTCTGCCAAGGCGGTACTGCTGCCTTTGGGCGTTACCGTCAGATTGGCAAATTTAGAACCGTCAATCTTGGCAAATGGATCTAAGTATTCCTCCGCATAGGCAAGCTTGGCAATTGCAGCTTTCAATACTTTGGCAACCTCGTCCATTTCCCCCTGGTTGGCAGCATTTTCCGCCCTGCTGATAAGCTTCGTAAGATTCTGCTGGGACTGTGCCGTATAATACTTGAAGTCTGCAGAAGACTGCGCTGCTTTCGCCGTGGCAAGCTGAGCCTGCAGTTCCGCGCTGTCAAGGCTGCTCAAAGGCTGTACTGTAAGTTCAAACTTCACTTCTGCTGTCAGCGCACCCGAAGCTGCCGTACCGGTCATCGTTACTTTCTGTTCTGTCTGTGCACACCTGACTTTTCCGTCGTCACTGATAACATCGGCCTTATCGGACTTCCAGCTCAGCTTCAGCCCACTGAAATCCGCCGGCAGAGCAAGGTCATACTTGACTGCCCCCTCTGATTCATTCTTGCCAAGGATGCTCGCTGCAGTGACCCCTTTCTTGAGATTGTCCTCAAACATGGTGTTAAGATTCGGGTCCAATGACTGAATCTGCTCCATGGTCAGTTTCTTATCAAAAATCTGCACATCGTCCAGCCAGCCGTTAAATGTATTGTCGGGAGTCCAGTAGGTGGTCCCCAAAAGAATTCTTTTTGCATCTCCGTTAAGAATTTTTGCAGCGCTTTCGTCTGTTTTTTTCAGAACGCCATCCTGGTAGATTTCCAGGACAGAGCCCGCCTGTGCAAATGTCAGCATCGTCCACTGGTCTTTTACCATAGTAATATCACCGGTTAATTCATGGTAACCTCCATAATTTCCCCACACCCGGGCTTTCCCTTCCTGCCCGCTTCCGGCGAATGCAACCCACTCCTCCGGGCTTGCCGAGCCCAACAGGAAAATTGCATTATTATTGGCAATCGTCGTCACATTCGGCTTCAGCCAGACATTTACCGTATAATCGTCACCGATATTTGCCGGCATGCTGAGCGCATAACTGTCCAGCTTGACAGACTTGTCCTCCGCTCCCCCTGACCTTCCTGCTTCATAAACAGGGGCAGACGTTGACGCAGCATTCCCTGCCCCCACTACTGAGAGCGTCGCCTGCGAACTTCCCGTGCTGTCCAGATTCTCAGCATTGAAGTCAAAGCTGTATTTTGCCGCTTCCGGCGTCGTTTCCGCTTTGGCCGTTGTCACGTTCCCGCCAAATACGGAGGTGGCTACCAACGCGCCGGCAAGCAGGCCACTCATAACTTTCTTAAATCTCATGGTAATTCTCCCTTCCTTTTGTTTTTACATCTTATTCTCCTCATATAGCCTTTCCATAAAAGAGCCGGCTTTCGCAAAACAGGTTTTCCGCGAAATATTTTAAACAGCGTTTCCCTAATCTTCCAGGTCCTAATTCCTCCTCTCCCAACACTGCAGATTGGCAAACAATCCTGTCTTCCCCTTTCAGAAAAGCATATGTTATAAATGTACTACTATTATCTCATTTTACCAATAAAAATCAATATAAATTCTTCTCCTATTAGTTGGTTTTTTTATGATTTCCCTATTTTATGTCATTTCCTTTATGCACTTTTCATGATTGCAACGTTCAATCCAATAGAAATTTATGTTTTTCTCGTTTTCCTCTTGACTTTCCACGTTTTCCCACTATAATATAGTATGTTTATCATTATTAAACAAAAAAATCATTATTACTACTATTTACGAATACAGTAAAGGAGGTTTCCCATGGACATCGGACACCGTATGAAAGAACTGCGCATCCAGTATGGACTGACACAGCAGGAACTTGCCGACCGCAGCGAACTCTCCAAGGGCTTCATTTCCCAGTTGGAACGCAACCTCACCTCCCCCTCTGTGGGCACGCTGCTAGACATTATCCAATGCCTGGGCACGACCCCTGCTGAATTCTTTACCGACCAGGAACCGGAACAGATTGTCTTCCGGCAGGAAGATTATTTCATAAAAGATTTTGAAGAACTGCGCCACCAGGTAAAATGGCTGATTCCCAACGCACAGAAAAACGCCATGGAGCCGGTGCTGATGACGTTAAAGCCCCACGGAGTTTCCAAAACCCAGCTCCCACATGAAGCGGAAGAATTCGGCTATGTGTTAAAGGGAAGCGTCAAACTGGTTTACGGCTCCCGCTCCTTCACAGTAAAGCAAGGGGAATCTTTCTATTTTATTGCCGGGAAAAAACACTATTTGGAGAATTGCAGCGACAGGGAGGCAACCATACTCTGGGTTTCCACTCCCCCCATTTTTTAGGAGGACACTGCCATGAGCAAACGATTGATCGACTTACAGCACATCAGCAAATCTTATGACGGACAGATGGTGCTTGATGATTTGAATTTATATATCCGGGAAAATGAATTTCTCACGCTGCTTGGTCCTTCCGGCTGCGGAAAGACCACAACGCTGCGGATTATCGGCGGATTCGAGACGCCGGATATGGGAACTGTCATTTTTGACGGCAAGGACATCACCGGTCTTGCCCCCAACGAACGGCAGCTGAACACCGTATTTCAGAAGTACGCCCTATTCCCTCATATGTCCATTGCGGAGAATATTGCTTTCGGGCTTAAAATCCGCAAGAAAAGCAAAGCATATATTGCGGATAAAATCCGCTATGCCCTAAAACTGGTAAACCTGGATGGCTTTGAAAACCGCAGCGTGGATTCCTTAAGCGGCGGCCAGCAGCAGCGGATTGCCATTGCCCGCGCCATTGTCAACGAACCGAAAGTACTCCTGTTAGACGAACCTTTGGGCGCCTTGGATTTAAAACTCCGCCAGGATATGCAGTATGAGCTGATCCGGCTGAAAAATGAGCTTGGCATCACCTTTATCTATGTAACCCATGATCAGGAGGAGGCGCTGACCATGTCTGACACGATTGTGGTCATGAACCAGGGCTACATCCAGCAGATTGGCACGCCGGAGGATATATATAATGAACCTACCAATGCTTTTGTGGCAGATTTCATCGGCGAAAGCAACATCATCAACGGCACTATGCTGCAGGACCGCCTGGTACGGATTCTGGATGTTGTGTTCCCTTGCGTAGACGTGGGGTTCGGCAACAATACCCCGGTAGACGTGGTCATACGCCCGGAAGATGTGGAATTGGTCGCCCCTGAAAGAGGGATGCTGCAGGGGGATGTGACTTCATTGATTTTCAAGGGAGTCCACTGGGAAACAGAAGTGCAGGCAAATGGATATGAATGGCTGGTACACACGACGCAGATGCACCCGGTAGGCACACACGTAGGGATTCTCGTCGACCCCTTTAATATCCAGATAATGAATAAGCCGGAATCCAATGATGAAAAGGCGGTGGAATTAGATGCGTAATTTAAAACGCCAGCTTTTGGCTGGTCCCTATATTTTATGGATGGTAGGATTTATTCTGCTGCCTACACTGGTCATCCTGTACTATGCGTTTACTACTACCAGCGGGAATTTTTCTCTGTTAAATGTGACCTCCATCACCTTTTCCGTGCATCTCAAAGCGCTCGTTTTGTCCCTGAAGCTTGCACTGTCATGCACACTTATCTGCCTGGTACTGTCCTATCCCCTGGCAATGATATTAAATAACATGAAATCCAAAAGCCAGGGATTTATCGTATTTATATTCATCCTGCCTATGTGGATGAATTTTATGCTGCGCATCCTTGCCTGGCGGCTGCTTTTGTCCAACAACGGCGTCATCAACTCTTTACTTAACGCATTGAATCTTCCGGGATTTGATATATTAAACACGCCTAAGGCGGTCGTTTTCTGCATGGTATATGACTTCCTGCCATTTATGGTCCTGCCCATCTATAACGCCATGGCACGTATCCAGCCAGACATCATTGAAGCTGCAAAAGATTTAGGCGCGGGCCCTATCACCATATTTTTTAAAATTATTGTACCCTTGACAATGTCCGGCGTTATCAGCGGCATTATCATGGTTTTCGTTCCTGCTTTAACTTCTTTCGCTGTCTCGGACCTTTTGGGCGGCGGCAAGGTCCTTTTAATCGGAAATGTCATAGAACAGGCGTTTATGCAGGAATATAACTGGAATCTAGGTTCCGGGCTTTCTGTTGTGCTGATGGTCTTTGTCATCGCCAGCATGGCGCTTATGAACTCGCATGGAGATGAAGGAGGGGGCACTTTCGCATGATGAAAAAATCTATCGAACGGATTTATTTACTGATTATCTTTTTATTTTTATATCTGCCTATCCTGGTGCTGATTGTGCTGTCCTTTAATGATTCCAAGGCAAAGGTGGTCTGGGGCGGGTTTACCTTGCGCTGGTACCGCGAACTGCTTGCAAACACCGCAGTCATGGAAGCTTTCTACACGACAATTTTTGTCTCCCTGGCTTCGGCGCTGATTGCCACGCTCTTGGGAACGCTTGCCGCCCTAGGCATCGATGCCATGCGAAAGCGCGGCAAAGCCATCATGCTGGGCGCCACCAATATACCTTTGCTGAATGCAGATATCGTTACCGGAATTTCTATGATGCTTCTGTTCGTGCGCTTTACCCGCCTGGGATTAAACACCGTGCTGATTGCACATATTACTTTTAATATCCCCTATGTGGTTTTAAATGTCCTGCCTAAATTAAAGCAGCAAAGCCGCACCACTTACGAGGCAGCCCTGGACTTGGGGGCAACGCCTTTGTATGCTTTTTTTAAGATTACCTGGCCGCAGATACTGCCCGGCGTGCTTTCCGGATTTCTCATGGCAATGACCATGTCACTGGACGATTTTTCGGTCACCTATTTTACCAAAGGCGCCGGCATCAACACGCTTTCTACAATGCATACATTTCCGGGCGGATGCCCTTGCGCATCTCGGTGTAA
>CANOHX010000153.1 GCA_947565885.1 uncultured Lachnospiraceae bacterium | reverse complement strand
GATGGCGAATATAAGTCGGTTGCGAAAATATATATGTCTTTCCAAGGAATGCTTAGAAATTCTTCTGACTGTAACACGTGGAGCGGCGTTTGTGCTTATTTGTGCAAATTGCCAGTAGATAGTTAAAAAATTACCTTTTGACACCCGAATCCTAAATGCAAATAACGAAAAAGGAGAGAGGAATATGGAGAAAATAGCAAGTTTTACAATTGACCACATCAAGTTGGAGCCAGGAGTTTATGTGTCCAGGAAAGACCATGTGGGCAGCGAGGTGATTACTACCTTTGATTTGCGCATGACGTCCCCCAATGACGAGCCGGTGATGAATACGGCGGAGGTGCATACGATAGAACACCTGGCGGCAACGTTTCTGCGCAACCATCCGCAGTTTGGGGACAAAACCATTTATTTTGGGCCGATGGGCTGCCGTACGGGATTTTATTTGCTGCTGGCGGGCGATTATGAGTCCAAAGATATCGTGGAACTGATTACGGAGCTGTATGAATTTATCCGTGATTTCAAGGATGAAGTGCCAGGTGCAAGCGCAAAGGACTGCGGTAATTACCTGGACATGAATCTTAGTATGGCAAATTACCTTGCAGACCGTTACCTGAATCAGACCTTGTACAAGATTGATGAAGCACATCTGGTTTACCCGGAATAAAATGATGGAGGAAGTAATGAAGAAAATAGGAATTATCGGCGCAATGGAGCTGGAAGTGGAGGAACTGAAAGGGAAAATGGACATCCGCCATACCCAGGAGAAAGCGTCCATGGAATTTTTGGAGGGGACATTAAACGGCACGGAAGCAGTGATTGTGCGCAGCGGAATCGGCAAAGTAAACGCTGCGCTCTGTACCCAGATTCTCTGCGATTCTTTTGCAGTGAGCCATATCATCAATACTGGCGTGGCTGGTTCTTTGAAGAATGAGATTGATATCGGGGATATTGTAGTGTCCACCGATGCGCTTCACCATGATGTGGATGTGCGCGTTTTCGGCTACCCATTGGGCGAAGTCCCACAGATGGGCTGTCTGGCATTTCCGGCAGACAAGCATTTGACTGCGCTTGCCGTTTCTGCCTGCAAAGAAGTCAATCCTGACATCAATGTGTATGAGGGAAGGGTTGTCAGCGGAGACCAGTTCGTCAGCGATAAGCAGGTCAAAGACAATATTATTGCCAATTTCCAGGGATTCTGCGTGGAGATGGAAGGAGCTTCCATCGCGCACGCTGCGTACCTGAACCATGTGCCGTTTGTAATTATCCGGGCAATTTCAGACAAAGCAGACGACAGCGCTGAGATGGATTACCCTACGTTTGAAAAAGCGGCGGCGGCACATTCCGCGGCGTTAGTAGAGCATATGCTGCCGATGATTTGAGGAGATTTTAGCAGGTTCTGGAACAAAACGGACAAGTCATTTTCATGCTTTAGCGTGACAAGGTCTTTTTTACAATAAAATAAAAAACGCTGTGCAATCGGAGAAACCTTTTGCACAGCGTTTTGAACTTTATGATTGAATGTTAGGAAAATATTGTTGTAATCATCGTTTCCCTAAAAATCAATTTCCTCATCATAGAAGCAAGCCTTTAACAGTTTTTCCATTTCTTCCGGTGTGGGGATTCTGGGGTTAGAGCCGGTGCAGGCATCGGAAATTGCCAGTTTTGCCACCTCAGGAAGCTTATCCATAAACTCTTTCTCATCAATGATGCCGCCTTCATAATCTTTGATGCAGGTAGGAATCTCTAAGGAAGCATTCATGGACTTCAATTCAGCAATCAACGCATCTACCAGCGCTTCTGTGGAATCTCCGGTCAAGCCGATGAAAGCAGCAATCTCGGCATAGCGGGTGGCTGCCTCTGCATTTTTGGCATTGTATTTGATGACTTTGGGCAGGTACATAGCGTTTGCACATCCATGGACGATGTGTCCGCCACTGTAAGCTGCGCCCGTCTTGTGTGCCATAGAGTGGACGATGCCCAATAAAGCATTGGAAAATGCCATGCCGGCAAGGCACTGTGCATTGTGCATACGATCGCGCGCCTCCATGTCTCCGTCAAAGGAGGCTTTCAAATCTCTATGTATCATCTTAATAGCATGTAATGCCAGGGGGTCCGTGTAGTCGCAATGAAGCGTAGATACATATGCTTCAATTGCATGTGTCATAGCGTCCATACCGGTGTGCGCGGTCAGTTTCTTAGGCATTGTCTCAGCCAGGGCCGGGTCAACAATGGCAACGTCCGGAGTGATGTTGAAATCAGCCAGCGGGTATTTAATGCCTTTGTCGTAATCAGTGATTACGGAAAATGCCGTAACTTCTGTAGCCGTTCCTGAGGTGGATGGGATTGCACAGAATTTTGCTTTGGTCCTCAGGGTCGGGAAGTTGAACGGTGTAATCAAATCTTCAAATGTTGTCTCGGGATACTCATAAAACGCCCACATTGCCTTAGCAGCGTCAATAGGGGAGCCGCCGCCCATGGAAATAATCCAGTCCGGTTCGAACTCACGCATCTTCTCTGCGCCTTTCATGACGGTCTCCACACTGGGGTCGGGTTCTACGTTCTCAAATAATTCCACTTCCATGCCAGCTTCTTTCAGATAGCCAACCGCACGGTCAAGAAAACCGAAACGTCTCATAGAACCTCCGCCCACTACGATAATTGCTTTTTTTCCGTTCAGATTCTTCAGTTCCTCCAAAGAACCTTTCCCATGGTATAAATCTCTTGGTAATGTAAAACGTGCCATAAAAACCTCCTTGAATAATATTTGTAAGATTGTAAAACCAGGAATAACGCCCTGGTGATTGTCACATCTTAACAAAATACTACCATCAAATATAGGAAAAGTCAATCAAATGTAACAATTCAGAAAGTATTTTTTAGAAAATTGAAAAAAGTTCTTGACTTTTGGCATGAAATGGTATTATAATAGTCAAGCAGTCGGTCAGAGACCGATGGACATGGGATCTTAGCTCAGCTGGGAGAGCATCTGCCTTACAAGCAGAGGGTCACAGGTTCGAGCCCTGTAGGTCCCATTTTTAAATGAAATATTTTGTGTTTTGGCGGAATAGCTCAGTTGGCGAGAGCACACGGTTCATACCCGTGGTGTCGGGGGTTCAAATCCCTCTTCCGCTATTCAGAAGCCCTGAAAAGTCAAGGGTTCCAGGAAGCAAATAATCAGAAAGTAATCAGAATACATGTTCCTATTCTGTAAGCAAAGAAGAAAGGAATAATTCTGTATATCGCTAAACTGAAAATTGGACATTATCAAAAGTCCATAACTGGTAAAATCAATTATCAGTTGTGGGCTTTTCTGGTCTTATAGGAAAGACCTTGTCTCGCTAAAGCGTGAAAGTGTCTTCCTATAAGACAAAAATAATTATGCGCACTCATGAATGAGGGATTTAGGGAGTTTATCGGATTGACAATATCGGGCTTTACACCTGAACCGTGCGTCTGGTATAATGGAGTTACTATAAAAACAGGCTATAGAAAGCAGGTGATGATATGCCGAGTGCAGCAGATATAATAAAAGATTATGTTACAGAATTTTCCAGATTGCAAGATTGGATGATTCCAATTAAAGAAACTAATCCAGAAACATACAATTCAATGCATAAAAGGTATATTGAGATAAAAGTAACCTTAACGAGTTTGGGCGTGAATCTTACAGAATTAGACAAAATCAAAGAATAGCAATTAACTGAATAACCGAAGCAAACCAGAGGTGTAAATTCACATCAGTCTGCTGAAGCAGTATAAGATAAAAATGGCATCAAAAAGAGCGATGTCTAAACTAAAAGTGTGATATTTTAAAGGAGTGCCTATAAAATGAAATTAATCTCATGGAATGTAAACGGTCTGCGCGCCTGTGTGCAGAAAGGCTTTCTTGATTTTTTTCAGGAAGCGGATGCAGATTTCTTTTGCGTACAAGAGACAAAGCTGCAGGAGGGGCAGATTTCCCTGGAACTGCCGCAAGGATATCATGGTTATTGGAACTATGCGGAGAAAAAGGGCTATTCCGGCACCGCCATTTTCACGAAGCACGAGCCGTTGTCTGTGGCTTACGGAATTGGCGTGGAAGAACATGACAGGGAAGGGCGGGTAATTACGCTGGAATATGACAGCTATTACTTTGTCACATGCTACACGCCTAATTCTCAGAATGAACTTGCAAGGCTTTCCTACCGCATGGAGTGGGAGGACTCATTCCTGTCATATTTAGATGGGCTGAAGGATCAGAAATCAGTGATTTTCTGCGGTGACCTCAATGTGGCGCATCAGGAAATTGATTTGAAGAATCCGAAAACCAATCGTAGAAATGCCGGCTTTACAGATGAGGAGCGGGAGAAATTTTCTATCATTTTAAAGCATGGGTATATTGACACATTCCGTTATTTTTATCCGGATGCGGAGCAGATTTATTCCTGGTGGTCTTACCGTTTTAAGGCGAGGGAGAAAAATGCCGGATGGCGTATTGATTATTTTGTGGTCTCTGAGGATTTGCAGGACAAGCTGACGGACGCGAAAATCCATACGGATATCATGGGCTCCGACCACTGCCCGGTGGAATTGGATATTTGCCTGGAAGCAGTATAATTCCCTTGCGGATTCGTGTGCATCTTCCAAAATTGAAACAATAATAATATGCGCTTTTCAGGGAAGTCAGAAGAAGTCATCGCCTGGCAGGGAATTTAACTTGCCGTCCCAGATGGCTTCTTCTATTACTTGTAGGCATTCGTCCGTGCGCTTTAAGATATCTTTGCCCCAGAAATGAATGACCGTATAGCCGAGATAGAGGAGTTTCTTGTCGTTTTCCCAGTCCCGGCTGCGGTTGCGTTCTATCTTTTTTATCCAGTATTCAGGGTTGTGCCCTGTTTCCAGGCGTACTTTAAGCACTTCCCAGTCTTTCCCATGGAAGAATTCGCTGTCGCAGAAGATGGCGATTTTATATTTTGTCAGGACAATATCAGGAGAACCGGGGAGCGCCCTGTAATTTTTGCGGTAACGGTAGCCCTTGTGCCATAAAGCTTTGCGTAGGCACAATTCAATAGAGGTATCCTTGCTGCGTATTTTTTTCATGTTCTTAGAAACGACTTCCGGGTCGCGTGCCATGGAGACACCTCTTTCTTTGGTATATTTTTCTATCATTTTAGCAGACAGGCTGGGGAGGGGCAAGAAAAAAATGCTTTGCATATGAGAAAAAGTATGTTATACTAACCCTAATCGCTAAAAAATAAGAAAGGAAGCATTTATCATGAAACATGTAAAGACATTAAATACAAGGAAATTACAGAACACAGTGAAGAAAGGCGGCTGCGGTGAATGCCAGACATCTTGCCAGTCTGCATGTAAGACAAGCTGCACGGTCGGCAACCAGAGCTGTGAGAATAAGTAATTTCCGGCAACAGATATTTATATGACAAATGTAGACCGTTCGCAAGACGAGCGGTCATTTGTGCGTTGTATTAGAAAGAGAGGAATCAACGTGGTCCACCAGTATAAGAACAATGGCTATAACCTTGTTTTGGATGTGAACAGCGGAGCAGTGCATGTGGTGGATGATGTCACCTATGATGTAATTGCCTTATATGAGGCAAATGCGAAAGAAGAGATTATAAACAGTCTCAAGGGTACATATCCAGAGACAGAGATTGCAGAGAGTTATGAGGAAGTCCGGGAACTTGCAGCAAATGGCGAGCTGTTTTCGGAGGATGAATACGAAGATTATATGGAGCAGTTTAAGGACAGGCCCACAGTGGTCAAGGCATTGTGTCTGCATATTGCCCATGACTGCAACCTGGCCTGCCGCTACTGCTTTGCTGAAGAAGGGGAATACCATGGGAGAAGGGCATTGATGTCCTTTGAGGTGGGGAAAGCCGCCCTGGATTTTCTGATTGCCAATTCCGGCAGCCGCAGGAATCTGGAAGTGGATTTCTTTGGCGGTGAGCCGCTTTTGAATTTTGAGGTGGTAAAACAGCTGGTGGCATACGGCAGGGAGCAGGAAAAGCTTCATGACAAGAATTTCCGTTTTACGCTGACTACCAATGGAGTGCTGTTGAATGATGAGGTGATGGAATTCGTAAACCGGGAGATGGCAAACGTTGTCCTGAGCATTGACGGAAGAAAAGAAGTGAATGACAGGATGCGCCCATTCCGCAAGGGAGCGGGCAGTTATGACCTGATTGTCCCCAAATTCCAGAGACTGGCTGAGAGCAGGAATCAGGACAGGTATTATGTCCGTGGGACTTTCACCCACAATAACCTGGATTTTTCCCAAGACGTGCTTCACTTGGCGGATTTGGGATTTCAGCAGATATCTGTGGAGCCCGTGGTGGCGCAGCCGGAGGAAACATATGCGTTGCGTGAAGAAGATTTGCCGCAGCTATTCGAGGAATATGACAGCCTTGCCGTAGAGATGATTAAACGCCACAGAGAAGGAAAGTCTTTCAATTTCTTTCATTTTATGATAGATTTAGAGGGAGGTCCCTGTGTGGCAAAACGTCTGTCTGGATGTGGCTCCGGTACGGAGTATCTTGCAGTGACGCCCTGGGGAGATTTCTACCCTTGCCATCAATTTGTGGGAAATGAATCATTTTTGATGGGAAATGTTAAGGATGGCATACAGAATACCCAGATTCGGGATGAGTTTAAGTCCTGTAACGTATATGCCAAGGAGAAATGCAGAAATTGTTTTGCTAAGTTTTATTGCAGCGGCGGCTGCGCCGCCAATTCTTATAACTTCCATGGCAGCATCAAAGATGCCTATGATATTGGCTGCGAACTGCAGAAAAAGCGGATTGAATGCGCCATCATGATAAAGGCGGCGCTTTCAGAAGAAGGGTAATATGGCTTAAGGAGGTCTCTGCGAAGTGGGAAACTGCCTTAGGTCTTGTACCAGAACAATTATCTGGAAGATATTATAGCCGGCAGCAGCTGTCAGAAGGATTGCAGCAGCCGGGAAGAAAAGACAGGAGAGGAAAATCATGAAAAAAGGAAAAGCAG
>CANOHX010000152.1 GCA_947565885.1 uncultured Lachnospiraceae bacterium | reverse complement strand
ATTTCTTTTTTCCCTTGTAAATCTGATAAATCAAATTGGCAAGGGCGACAACGAGAATACCTATCTGAATTAAATCCTGATATGTAACATACATTGCAACGCCCTCCTTTCTTTCGTCTGGAGGGCTACTTGAACCCTCCGAAAAAATAAGAGGGGCAAAGCCGCCTTTGGCTCTATGGATTTCCCATGTCGACAATATAACATATTTTCTGCTAGTGAGCAAATCCTTTTTGGCAATAAAAAATGATAATATTAGATCATATAGGCAGGATAATAAGGAAAATTCTGAGAAATATGATTTGATTCTATTGGATTTAAAAATGCCGGGAATGCAGGGGGATGAAGTTTTAAGGGAAATACGCCGTACAGATCCATACATTTATGTTGTTGTATATACGAATTATACGGAATACAGAGATTTGAAGAAGTTGGTGAATATTGGCATTGACAAGTATATAAATAAGGGGATATATATGGGGCATTATTTGCTTGATACAAATCTATTCCATATTTAAACCTGCGGCAGCAGCGTAATTAATGACCAAGTTCCCTCTGTTTTTCTAACCTCCTCTTCAAACTTCCCAGAAACCGTTCATTTCCAATCACAGTAAGCATGGGTCCAAAAGACAGGACTTCAATCAGCAGTTCCGTCTCCATATTCTGATTATAATAAATCAGGCATTCATATGTATTTTCATCTATTTTCACAGTGTTTTTCTCATAATTGGCAAAATGCAGCATCGCGCGCTCAAGGGCATTGCGTTTGTTGACAATGCGCAGTTTCAGAGGTTCTTTGTAGTAAGAATTCTGGATGATATCATTGATGCTGGGGGAAGGAGAGAGCTTCTTATCTGTGAGCTTTACGTTTGCGATGCGGTCAATGTTGAAGATCTCAAGTTTCTGCCGTTTATGGCTGCGGTGTGCGAGGGCCAAAAGGCGGAATTTATCATTCTTTACTGAATATTCCAGCCGGAGGGGCACATAGTAGTGGTGGACGCGGTTGCCTTTGGGGGAATTGTAGTCAATGTCAGCATATTGGCAATTTTTTTGTGCCTCCAGAAGGAGACGGAAATTACGCCGGTATGTTTCATCGTCATAGGGGTCGCCATCGGCAAACCTGTCATAGCACCAAAACTGTTCCTGCTGCCAGAGAGGGGGCACATGGGTGAGCATATGGTTTAAGGTTTCTGCTTGTGCGGGCTCAAGAAACAGCCCTATGCGCGGGTCCGCCAATAAAGCTTTGAGGTAGGATTTTTCCAGGTCAGTAAGCGGTGTAATGAAAGAAGGTGAAATCTTGGAAAGGTATAGTTCGCCCTCTTTCTTAAACAAATTCCAAGTGCCGTCTTCCAGTTTGGGGATAATGGAAAGCAGGCTTTCTTCAAAACCTTCCTGGCAGATTCGGTTGTAAATGTCTTTGATTGTCAGAGGATTCTGGCTGCTAAGCAGATGCCGCAGCACACGGTAGTAGCAGCTATAAATTTCAGAAAATATTTCCATAAGCAGTCTCCTTAAGTAAAATTAGGTGCGTAAAACCATTGCATAGTCTGTAAATGAAGTTAGGTGCGCAAAACCATTGCATAGTCTGTAAGTGAAGTTAGGTGCGCAAGTCCATAGGATGGCAGGCGCTGTAATCAGTCATTCGTTTTGCTCATCTGTGGAGTCGTTGATATCATACATTTGGTACATATTTTGTAAATCTTTATAAAAACGCTGTTCCACGGATTTCGCAGTGCATTCCAGTGAGAGAATTCTGCCAATGAATGTGCGTATCCAGGGCAGCATTTCATTACAGTCAAAAACTTCCGTTTCATATTGATAGGTGTTTCGTGCGGTCCGTGTGACAGTTCCACCTCGTCCTTCGCGTTTCAGGCGTTCCACAATATAATTTTCGGTAGGTTCTAATGCCCATACAGTCATGGTCAGGCGGTCAAGATGATGGCGTTCTGTGCTCTGAAAGGATACGCCCCATAGGTGCGGGCGGTTGCGCTCCAGTTTGGCAAGAAGTTCTTCATAATCTTCTGCTTCTTCTAGGAGGAAAACATGCTTAACAGTATCAAGGCGGAAACAGGTAAAACGTCTGCTGCTGCCTAGAAATGCACATAGGAAACGGCGTCCGCTTCTGGTACTGGTAAATATCTGCAAAGGGATACAGTGCACCATGTTTTCTCGGTCTGTCTTGGAACTTTTTATCTCAAGTTTTATTGCCATTTGCTTATGCATGGCCTGCAGCAGGTCAAACAGTATCTCGTCTTCCAGTGTGTGCACAAAGAAGCTGTGTTTTACCCGGAAGATTTGGTTTGTGGCATCCATTTGCTCTAGGAGCTGATTTGCGATAATGCCAAAATTACCTGCCATCTGGAAGAACGCCAGTGCAGTGCGTAGGTTTTTGTTGGATTTTAGCCATTGCATAAGAGTATTATCAAGAGAAAACACTACGGATTTGCCAGATTTTTGTTTCTTTAAAAGCCCTTCTTTGGCGTAAGCGTTGCACTTGCGGCGGACAGTTTGGATATCGAAGAGGGCTTCGTAATCTGTGAGAAGCCGGTCTGTGATTTCCTCTGCCGTCTGTGTGTTGCCTTCCTGCAGGAGGTCCAGAATGAAAAAATGCAGCTGTATGTCGTTGTCCGTGAAACTCTTTGTCTTCCATACCTGAAATAAGGGGTTGGTATCAAGGAGGTTGCTGTCAATGGCGAGCGAAAGGTTGAATCCACCGGGGACGTAATCCTTGCGTACATATGGACCTAGCCAGCTTTCCAGGCGTCTGCGCTGATTGTCATAAGTCCGGGGGCTTTTATCCTTAAAATCACTGCGGGTTTTAAATCCGTAAACGAAGAAGTCGCGGACATATTCTCTTATTTTGGAAAAGCTTTTGATTAATTCCTGAAAATCCGACATTCTGGTATTCCTCCTTGTTTCCCAGATTATATCATAGATGGCTGCGCCTGAGAAGCATGTATCAATAGAGAAGAATAGATAGACATAAGGATATTTGAAAAGTGCTTTCTGTGATGGAGGCTTCTATAAAAATCCGAGTTCGCAGCTTTTTTGAAATGATATTTTGGAAAATCGTGGATATAATAGGTTCATCAGATACGGATAGGAAAGGTGAGGATAAGATGTTTGTTATATATAATGAAAATACAAGATTTCCAGTGAAAGTATGGCTGCAGCAGGAAAGGCAGCTGGAGGGAAATTGCCTGGAACAGGCGTACCACCTGTCGCAGCTTCCATTTATCCATAAATGGGTCTGCCTGATGCCGGACACCCATGCGGGTAAGGGAATGCCGATTGGCGGAGTGATTGCTGCCAGGGATGTCATCATTCCCAATGCGGTGGGCGTAGATATCGGCTGCGGAATGGATTTTATTCCTACCAATATCCAGGTGGAGGACATACGGAAAATCCAGACTGGAAGCGGAACGCTCATTCAATTGATTATTGGCAATATTATGAGGACGATTCCTTTAAATACAGAGCGTTACAAAGTCCCTCAGGAATCGCAGGTACTTGACAGGGCAAAGCAGGAGATGGAGAAATACGAAAATAATCAGGAACTGATTCCTTTGATTGAGGATGGTTATTTTCAGGTGGGAAGCCTGGGAGGAGGAAACCATTTTATTGAGCTGCAGGAGGACGAAGATGGGTATCTCTGCATTATGCTGCATTCAGGAAGCCGCCATCTGGGAAAGGCAATCTGCGATTATTTCCATGAGGCAGCGAGGGAACTGAACAGGAGATGGTACAGTGAGGTAAAGGACGAATACCGATTGTCATTCCTGCCTGTTTCATCCGCAGAAGGGCAGCAGTATATCCATTGGATGAACCTCGCACTGGACTATGCTTTTGAAAACCGCGCCCATATGCTGGAAAAGACATGTTCTATTGTAAAAGAGCTCATAGAAAAGCATACAGACCATGTCGTGGAGTTCGGTGAAGAAATTAATTGCCATCACAACTATGCAGCATTGGAACATCATTATGATGCCAATGTGTGGGTGCACCGCAAAGGCGCGACCAGGGTGCGTCAGGGAGAGTTGGCGGTGATACCGGGGGCAATGGGTTCTTACAGCTATGTGGTGGAGGGCAAGGGCAATGCGGAATCGTTCTGCAGTTCCTCCCATGGCGCTGGCAGAAGTTATTCCAGGTCTGGCGCAATGCAGACGTTTTCCACAGAAAAAGTGATGGTGGACTTAAAAGAACAGGGGATTGTGCTGGGAAAGCGCAAGAAAAACGATGTGGCTGAGGAGTGCCGGTTTGCTTATAAAGATATCGACCAGGTGATGGCACAGCAGTTGGATATGGTTACGCCGGTTAGGAAATTAAAGACGGTCGGCGTTGTCAAGGGATAGTATTAGGAAATAATTTATTGCGCATGGGTATTGGAAGATACTTCCTGCCCGGCGGTGCCTGCAGCGTGCTGTCAGGTATACCATAGATATTTCGCCAAACTTAACGTAGGGTTAAGATGATTTGTGGTGTCGAGGGTTCGAATCCCTCCCATGTAAATGGTAGCTCAGTGGATAGAGTGCACAAAATGATGGCAAGGCTTGTAAAGCCTGCGGTTCGAATCCGCCCTAAGCAAAACTTTTATCCCGCTTTCAGGCACACTTCAGCAGCGAGGTGAGAATGCAGTTCAGTTTACAGCCTGAAAGCAGCATATGGCAAAGTCGGAGTTGTCTGCTATGCGGATAATGTTGCAGGTCTGGAACTGTCCGTGATGCGGATGATGTCGCAGGTCTGGAACTATCCGCGATGCGGATGATGTCGCAGGTCTGGAACTGTCCGCGATGCGGATGATGCCAGAAATGCCGTATCGGGGATACCGCGGAGGGAAAGGATGGACAACGGCTTGCAGAAATTATCCAAGGAGCGCTTTCATCAGCGAGCTCCGGCAATTAGGGATAAACGCCTGTAAGCTGCCCTCCATCTGGAACGTCTGCTAAACCGGCTTTCCGCAGCAAGCTGATGAAAGAGGGATAAAAGTATAATCAAATGGTGAAAGTAAATGATTGAAGAATTGAAGATATTGAAAAAGTTCAAGGAATGATAGTGGATTGAGGATTAGGGAAGAGAGGAGCGGTTAGCTATGAAATATATGATAAAAGACAATCAGGCAGGTTTTGTATTAAAAAATGGAGTATTCCAGAAAATGATTACGTCGGGGACTTATTATTTTCCGAAAATATGTGGATATCAGGTTATGGTGGAGGAGATGATGGGGGAGGTCGATTATCTGGAGATTCCTTATCAGGTGCTCGTCAAAGATAAATCATTTGCTGCGTCTACGGTACATATGGAAATCCCGGACGGCTCTGTGGGCTTTCTCTATGTAAATGGAAAATTGACTTCCTTTGCAAACCGCAAGGAATATACTTTCTGGAATGTGTTTGATAAGTATGAGATGAAAGTGATGTCCATGGAAGAGACCGTGATGGGAGCAGAGGTCTCGAAACAGATGCTTTCCATGCTCCCATCTAAGTTTTATAAAGAGATATTGGTGGGGGAAGGCGAGACATGTCTGTTATATTATGATAATGTCATGCAGCAGCAGCTTGGCAAGGGTACATACCGTTTCTGGCTTTACGCAAACAATGTCACTGGCAAAATCTTTGATATGCGGCAGAAAGAGCTGGATATTGTAGGGCAGGAAATCCTCACCAAAGATAAAATCGGCATTCGCCTGAATGTCGCCTGCATGTACAAAATCAGGGATGCTGTGGAATTTGCGGAGAAAATCGTGGATTTGAAAGGGCAACTCTATTCGGCAGTGCAGCTGGCAATCCGTGAGATTGTCGGCAATTATAAACTGGATGAGATTCTGGAGATGAAAGAGCAGATTTCACAGGAGATTTATCATTCCCTAAAGAAGCGGGAGGAGATGTTTTGCGTAAATTTCCTGACAGCCGGAATTAAGGATATCATCCTGCCTGGGGAAATCCGGGAAATTATGAATTCCGTACTGGTGGCAGAAAAGACGGCGCAGGCAAATGTAATTTCCAGGAGGGAAGAGGTGGCGTCCACCAGGTCGCTGCTGAATACCGCAAAATTGATGGACGAGAATGGTACGCTCTATAAGCTGAAAGAGCTTGAGTACCTGGAGAGGATATGTGAAAAGGTGGGGGAGATATCTGTAAACGGGAATGCTGGAATCGTTGAGCAGCTGGGCAGGCTGATGGGAACGCGGCAGCAGTGCGATATGGCTGGTTGATGGGAACGTGGCAGCAGTGCGATATGGCTGGTTGATGGGAACATGGCAGCAGTTTAAAAAATTTTTAGATTAATTTTTGATTTTTGAGATAATTTTGCCTTTCAGATTGTTTTCTTTATATAGGAGGTACAGACTATGAAGGCTAAGGAGAAAGAAAAGGTACTGCAGTGCTATCAAAAGCATAAGGACATGATTTACAAATTAGCATGGGCCTATTGCAAGGACAGATATCAGGCAGATGACGTTTTTCAGGAAGTTTTTTTCAGATATCTCAAATTTCATCCCAGATTCAAAAACCTGGAACATGAGAAAGCCTGGTTCATTCGCACGACCATCAATGTCTGTAAGAATTTGCTGAAAAGCAAATGGAACAGCGATATGGTGCAGCTGCAGGAATGGGATGCGGAGCAGGCGTTCCATAAGGGGACAGGCGATGCCTTTGAAGAATTAAAA
Organism: uncultured Lachnospiraceae bacterium; assembly: GCA_947565885.1. Lineage (GTDB taxonomy): Bacteria > Bacillota > Clostridia > Lachnospirales > Lachnospiraceae > Petralouisia. The sequence goes on along the minus strand of CANOHX010000152.1, from coordinate 372 downwards.
GAGGCTGTTTTAAATTTGCCGGAGAAATACCGTTTGCCTATCCATCTGTACTACTATGAGGAATATTCCGTGCGGGAGATTGCCAAATTGCTGCACAAAAGTGAGAGCACCTTGCAAACACAGCTTCAGCGCGGAAGAGAAAAAATAAAGCAGGAACTTGAAAGGAGTGAGAGGTATGATGTTGGAGCATGACACGTATAGGGAAGCGGTTTCAGACGTAACGTTATCGGATGAGGCTGGGATGGAGATGTTAGAGAACGCCATCAAAAGGAAAGAAAGGTGGAGCCAGAGGTGGAAAGTACAGACGGCGGCAGTTGTTGCCAGCATTATGGTGGTGGCTCTGAGCGCAAACGGTATCTGTTTCGCAGCTAC
>CANOHX010000151.1 GCA_947565885.1 uncultured Lachnospiraceae bacterium | reverse complement strand
GAGAGAACCGTCTTTTGCCCATTCACATTGCTTATCGTAACACCGCTGTCCTCTTGCATGGTAGACAAAGATATCATTGCCGTCCTCATCAACCGTGAAAGAGTTATGTCCCGGTCCATATTCCCCTGGCACGTCCGCAGAGGTCAATACCGGATATCCCTGTTTCTTCCAGGAAGCTGCATCCAGCATATCCGCATTCTCATCAATGGACAATAAGCCCACGCAGTACTCAGGTCCGGTTCCCGCTGCCGAAAATGCCACATAAATCTTGCCATCATTCTTTATAATGGAAGGTCCTTCGTTAACGTTCTCGACCTGCCGTTCCCAACTGAACTCAGGGATAGATATCTTCACGCTGTCGGAAATACATTTCCAAGGCTCATCTTTATTAATCTCAGCAATAAACAGAGAGGAATATCCATCCGTCTGCGGCCAGATAACATACCAATGACCCTGATTTTCAAACACTGTCATATCCAAGGAAAATGCCGTAAATGCTTTCGTATCCCCATCTTTCGCCTGCATGATTCCTTTCGCTTCCCAGCTTGCAGGATTCAAAATATCCTCGGGATTCGTACATTTCAGCACGTGCGGGCGGATTCCCCATGGACTATCACTACTGATACTGGAAGTGTAGAACACATAATAATTGTCATCCACCAGGCGGATTTCCGGCGCCCAGATATAGCGGAATTCATTGTTGGAATGGTCATCGCAGTCCCAGATGGTAACTTCCTCTGCGCTAGCAAGCCCCTCAATTGTCTCAGAACGCCGCAGCACAATCTTGTCATAACCATTCGTATCTTTGCCGCCACACATCGGATACGATGCCGTAAAGTAATAATAACCATCATTACCCTTTAAGATACAAGGGTCGGCGCGCTGCTCGATAAATGGATTCGCATATTTTGTCTGCTGGATAGTTCCTTCAATCTCATAAGTTCCCACTTTCGACAAATCCACCCCAGCAAAATCCTGCTCATCCCAGACTACTTTCATATCTTTCGATGAGCCGTCGCTGTAATCAGCTTTCACCGTCTCTGGAAGCAGGGGGGCTACCTCTGTCTCCTCACCCGGCTTCAACTCTATCTGCGGTGCCTGGACTCCGGTATTTCTCACTACATCCAGTTTGCCAACCACTCGGTCATACTCGCTCTTACTGATACGCAGCACATTGCCCACGGAAGCGCCCTCAGGCAGCTTAATGCCGTCAGCCAAAGTTTCTTTCACATAATCTGTTTGCTGTACATCTGTGACTGTTTTAAAATCAGTGGTAACCGCGCTGAATTTCTCATTTCCGCTATTCCAGAAAATCTGATAGGAAACCTCTCCCTGTTCCGATACCGGATTCACCTTTAAATCACCGGACACATCTTGCCCAAGCTGCAGCTTTTGCTCATTCGTGAAATTAATTAAATCCGCGGATTCAAATACATAAATATATTTCTGAATAGACGTATTTCTGGCAACCATGCCATAAGTCCCATCTGCCTTGCGGAAAACATACATACCCTGCAGCCCATTGGGATTGGAACTCTTGTTACCGCCCTGGTTATTAGCAAAACAGATGCCGGTATTGGAATTCAGCGCCGTATACTCTGTGCCGTCCACACTGTAAGCCAGATGCAGACTATTCCCAAGCGAAGCATCCTCCTTGGTGTTCGTATATGACATCAGGTAAGCATAACCCGCCACCATAATATCAAACTTTCTCTGTTGGTTGAAATTATAACGGCCATCATTATATGTAATATTAGCCGTCAAAGTAAGGCTCACGTCCCCTTTCTGACCGGAGTCCTTTATCTTACCAATAATTTTATCCCCATCTGCCACAATTTCCATGGCATTCACATTGCTGCTGCTCCATGTGATGCTTGTATTGTCCCTTATCGTTCCCGGAAGCTCCAAATCCCCAGACACGCAAAGTGAGCCAATGCTGAAATCTTCCACCCAGCTCTTGAACTGATCCGGAAGCGCCGGAACTGTCAGCTCAAATGTTTTCGTGTCTGTCTTATCTCCCACAGAAATCGTTGCCGTCAAAGTCACATTGGCAGCCGTATCGGTAGGAACCGTCATCTTGCCATCCACGGAAAGCACATCGGGATTGCTGCTTTCCCAAGCAATGGATGCGCCGTTCGCGCCCTGCGTTGGCAGCGATAAATCTTTTGTCACTGTCTTATCTAATACAAGCGTGTCCTTAACATCCGCTATTACAGTATTGATTATGGTATCTTTATCCAAGGCCGGCGGCATATCGCCATAATACTCCTGCCAAATTTCCGCCTGTGTCAAAGCCTGACCATAAACACGCACATCATAGACGCCGCCTTTGTAGAACTTATCATTATAGCCGGAACGCCCAATACAGGCAACCAATCCTGTGCCAAAATCGGTTGTCGTCTTACTCTTGTTGTTGTTGCACACCTCCACGCCATTGTAATAGCCAATAATCTTATCCGGCGTAATTACTGTTGTGTACAATCCCCATTCCGCACTGGTCTTGGTGCTGGAAACCGGCGTCTCTGTACTATACGGCGTATCGGCGTTATCGCCATCAGTCCATACACTCTTAAAATACCCATCCGGATTCATGGGGTTTAAAATCCAGTAATGCAGAGGCTTATCCGAAGTTCCCCCACCCAGGTGTTTCGTAGTCGTACCAAAGTACATTGCTGAGTAATTGCCGCTACCGGTATCATTCTTCAGCCAGGCTGAGATTGTAAGGGTGTCTCTGTTCTCAAACACTTTACCAGGAATTGACACATAAGCCGCTGAGGAACCTGCCTCACCGCCTGGGAGCGTCAGCACTCCATTGGCAACTGTAGCCCCTGTCCCTTCCAGGGTCGCATCACAGCCGTTCCCGCTCGCATCGGCAATCGTCTTGTCTGTAACGTCGTTGTCCTCAAATTTGTACTCGGCAAGCAAGCTGCCCTCCTCCGCTGCTTCAGCCAATCCTGCCGAAGATAAGGGCAGCATAGCCGCTGCCATCACAAAGCTTAATAGCGCCGCCAGGCATCGTTTCCATAGTTTCATCGCATCCTCCTCCTTCTTTATAACTTCTCACATGCAAATTTTGCACAAAAGATATTATTATTGTACAAAATTTCTCTGTAAAAAGCAACAAATTTTCTATTGGAAATTAAAAATTTGTAACTACTCGACCTTAATATTTAAGATTGCACCGAGACAAAAGAAAACCCCCAGACGTTAATCTGAGGGTTTTTCTTTATATCCTTAATCAATTCCAAACGATTATGATTTCTTCTTACGAACCATAACAATACTCTGGATAACCAGGAACAGGCAGAGCATAAGCGCTCTCGTGATGCCAATCCACCATGCTTCTCCCAGACCTGCCTGAGATACGATATTCTGGATTGTACCCAGAGACATAACTCCGAAGAATGTACCTGCAATGTTACCAACACCACCGGTCAGCATCGTACCTCCGATAATCGAAGATGCGATAGCATCCATCTCGGCTCCCAGTGCATGGGATGGGGAACCAGAACCTACATGGAGGAAATATACATATCCGCCGATTCCTGCCAAAAGCCCACAGAGCACATGGGAAAGGAATCTTGTTCTTTTTACATTGATACCAAGCATCAATGCACTCTGGCGGTTTCCGCCGACTGCATAGAGAGAACGTCCAAGCTTAGTCCATCTAAGCAGACAGAACAGGGCAATTACAACAAGGATTGCCACAATTACACCAATTTCTACATAAGCATCGATATACTCGCCTTTTCGGTTGGCAGAACCCATGCCTGGTATGATGACACGAGTCATTTTCAGCTTGGTAAACGCTTCATTTGCCACATTAAACGGCTTCGTATTTACAATCGTCGTCATACCACGGGCAAAGAACATACCTGCCAGGGTAACGATAAACGGCTGGATATCAAGATAGGCAACCAGAAGTCCCTGGAACGCACCGAACGCAAGGCCAATTGCCAATGCAACCAAGACCGACACAAATACATTTCCGCCCTTATAGTCAAGGTATACTGCGCAGCACATACTAACTAATGCCGTAACGCCACCAACGGAGATATCAATTCCGCCGGTAATCATAACAATGCTCAATCCACAGGCAAGGACAATCAAAGCAGCGTTGGCATTCAGCAGGTTAAAGAATCCCTGAGGCTTTAAGAATCCTCCGCCCTGGAAGATAATAGCTCCAATATACATCAGGAAGAAGATTACAACGGTAATCGTAAGGAGCAGATTGGTGTCGGTAAGATTATTAAATTTCTCAAAAATACCACCGGACGCTTTTGTTTTATTATTTGACATACTAAGCAACCTCCTTAACCTTAAACTTCTTCGTCATTTTACCAAACCACTCTTTAACAGTCGGCGCACTGATGACAACGAGGACAATTACGACAACGGCCTTATATGCCGGAAGCGCATCAGATGATACCTTGAACTTGTAGAGCGTGCTTGTAAGGAACTGGATAACATAAGCTCCAAAGATGGAAGCCGCCATATTAAATTTACCACCGCTCAATGCGTTACCACCCAGAGCAACTGCAAGGATGGCGTCCATCTCTATATCCTTAGCGATGGTGGAGTAGTTGATTGTCTGAATACGGCTGACCTTAATCAGTCCAACAACTGCAACGCACAATCCCATAATTACATATGTAATGACTTTAATTACCTGAGGATTCAGACCATTCAACTTGGCTGAGTTCTCATTGATACCTACAGACTGGGTATATAAGCCGAGGTTCGTGAACTTCAGTACCAGGAAAATGATTGCCACACAGAGCGCTGCGATAAAGAATGGCGTAGGAATCGGCACTCCCGGGATATATCCTCCGTAATAGCCAAGGCTTGGGTCTGTGATAACAGGAAGCTCATTATTGTTAATCCATGCTGCAATGGAACGACCTGCCGTATACAATATCAAGGTTGCAATCATCGGCTGTATCTTGAAATACGCAACCAATACGCCGTTGAACGCGCCAAACAGCATCGCTACCAAACAGCTTACCAGGAAAGCTACGATAATCGGCGCTGCCAGTTCCTCCGGCCGGGAATTGCCGCCGCCAAGGATACGCAGAAGCACACTGCCGGCAATTGCTACAGCCGCGCCCACACTGATATCCTGACCACCGGAAGCAGCAGTAACCAAGGTCATGCCGATTGCAAGAATTGCAAGCTCTGAACCGTCATTTAGGATTGAAATCAGGAAGCCCTGCAGAACCATATTGCCTGAACTGTTCTGTCCGACGGTAATCTTAAAGAAAGATGGATCTGTTACCAGGTTAAAGACTGCCAGTATCACTAATGCGAGCACTGGGATAAACATCTGATGCCTAACCATTCTTGACACCATACTCTCATTTGGTTTTTTAACTTCATTTTTCTGCATTATTATTTGTCACCTCCGGCAATCGTACTCATAACCTTGCTCTGATTCAAATCATCGCCGGAAAGTTCTCCTACCACCTTGCGGTCTCTCATGACAACCAGCCTGGAACAGGTACGGAGCATCTCATCCAGCTCAGAAGAGATAAACGTAACGCTCATTCCCTCAGAAGCAAGCTTCAGCACTAATTTCTGTATATCTACTTTGGTTCCGACATCAATACCACGGGTCGGCTCATCCAAAATCAGGTATTCTGGATGCGTAAACAGCCAACGCGCAAGAATAACTTTCTGCTGATTACCACCGGAAAGAGACTTAATCGGCGTATCCGCAGAAGCTGTCTTAATGCTCAGAAGCTTAATATACTCATCTGCAATCTCATACTGTTTCGCTTTCGAGAACGGCTTAAAGAACCCTTTCAATACCTGCTGGGCAAGTATGATATTTTCACGTACAGAAAGGTCTCCTACGATACCATCGCCTTTTCGGTCTTCTGGAAGGTATGCGATTCCATTCTTCATCGCATCCAGCGGTTTGCTAATCTTCACGGGCTTGCCATTCATCTTAATCGTTCCGCCCGTTACCCTGTCTGCTGCAAAGAGTGCGCGAACGCATTCGCTTCGTCCTGAGCCAAGCAGACCGGTAAATCCATTCACTTCACCCTTATCAATATGGAAATCAAACGGCTTGATTCCAGCATCGCTGACACGTCCCTGCGCTTCCAGAACCGGAACGGAACCTGCCTTGCGCTCATATGCCTTCTGCTCGCCCTTGATATCAGACATATCATCCAACTCTTTGCCAAGCATCTTGGAAACGAGCTGTACACGTGGAAGTTTCTCGATTTCAAATTCACCAACTAACTGTCCGTCACGCATAACGGTAATACGGTCGCAGATTTCATATACCTGATCCAGGAAATGCGTAACAAAGACAATGCCTACGCCCTTTGACCTCAAATCGCGCATCAGCTTAAACAGCTTCTCAACTTCCTGCTCATCCAGGGAAGACGTGGGCTCATCCAGAATCAGCACTTTACAGTCCATATCAACTGCTCGTGCAATTGCAATCATCTGCTGAACCGCGAGAGAACAGGTCTCAAGCTGCTGTGTAGCTGTTGCCGGGATATCCAATGATTTGAGAATCTTTTCTGTGTCAGAATTCATTTTCCTCCAATTCTGACCAAAGCCGCTGGTCCGACCAATGAACATGTTCTCAGCGACCGAAAGGTTGGGGCAGAGCGTAATCTCCTGATACACGGTACTGATACCAATCTTCTGTGCATCCTGTGGGGAATGGATGGCAACCGGACCTTCTTTTCCATCCAGGAAAATATCTCCTTCATCCTTACTGTAAACCCCAGTCAGGACCTTAATCAAAGTAGATTTTCCGGCACCGTTCTCACCCATCAGTGCATGAACCTCACCTTTGCGTAACGTAAAATCCACCCCTTGCAGGGCGCGTACTCCGGGAAAGCTTTTGTGAATGTTCTTCATCTGTAATACTATATTGTCTTTCACCTATGAGTTCACCTCCTATATTTTTTAATATAATCACTTGCCCGCTCTATCGGCAAATGCTTACATTCACATTATTCACTCCGCTGTCAAGTGTCATATTTACCTTCACCCACTCCGCTGTCAAGTGCCTATTTTCACACAAAGCGCGGCGCAGACTTAACTTCGACCTCGCTGCGCCGCGCTTTATATTATTGC
>CANOHX010000150.1 GCA_947565885.1 uncultured Lachnospiraceae bacterium | reverse complement strand
ATCTGCTTTGTTTTACAAAATATCTGCCAGAACGCCATGGCGCTGCGCCTATTTTTCCATATTTACAAACTTTGTATACTGCGGCAGCCACACCAGGTTGACCGTTCCGATAGGGCCATTTCTCTGTTTGGCTATGATAATCTCCGCAATATTCTTATCCACAGTGTCCTTATTATAATAGTCGTCACGGTAAATAAACATTACCACATCCGCGTCTTGCTCAATCGCCCCGGATTCCCGCAAATCAGAAAGCATCGGCCTGTGGTCCGGTCTCTGCTCCACCTGACGGCTTAACTGGGACAAGGCAATCACCGGCACGTTAAGTTCCCTGGCAAGACCTTTGAGCGAGCGGGAAATGTCTGAGATTTCCTGCTGCCTGGAATCCGACCTGCCGGAACCGGACATCAGCTGCAGGTAGTCAATGATAATCAGCTTCAAATCATGTTCCAGTTTATATTTGCGGCACTTAGAACGCAGTTCCGAAATGGAAATACCTGGCGTATCGTCAATAATCAATTTGGATTTGCCTATCGTGCCAGCCCCTTCAATCAGCTTTTCCCAGTCGGAATCCGCCAGATTTCCAGAACGTAAAAGCTGGGCATCCACCCTTGCTTCCAGAGCGAACAGACGGTTCACCAGCTGTTCTTTGGACATCTCCAGGCTGAAAATGGCTGTGGCCAAGTTATTGTGGAATGCCACATACTGCGCGATATTGAGCACAAACGCAGTCTTTCCCATAGAAGGGCGGGCTGCCACCAGGACTAGGTCTGACGGCTGCAGCCCCGATGTCCGGTAGTCAAGGTCCACAAAACCAGTGGCGATTCCGGTAACGTTGCCTTTCTTCTTAGAAGCAAGCTCAATCTTCTCCAATGCATTGATAACAATCTGCTTGATAGGCACGAAATCCTCACCGCCTCGGTTCTGCAGGAGATTAAAAATCTGCTTCTCCGTGTCCGCCATGATGTCTTCTACGCTGTCCCTGTCCAGGTAGCATTGGTTGGCAATGTCTTCATTGACTTTTATCAGCCGGCGCAGCATCGCTTTTTCCTTAACGATGTTGGCATAATATTTGATGTTGGCGGAAGTCGGTACCGATGTCACGAGTTCCCCCACAAATTCCATGCTGCTGAGTTCGGCAGGAACATCTTTCTCCCGCAGACGGTTCTGCAGTGTAACCACATCCACCGGCTTCTCCTCATTAAAAAGTTCCACCATTGCTTCAAACAAGACGCCATACTGCTGATGATAAAAGTCTTCCCGGATTAAAAGTTCTGAAGCCACAATGATTGCTTCCCTGTCCATAATCATGGACCCGACAACCGACTGTTCCGCTTCCAGATTGTTCGGCATTATCCGTTTAATCAGGGCTTCTTCCATATGTGCCTCCTTATTCCTCTGTCACCTTAACTTTCAGAGTGCCAGTCACCTTGGGATGGAATTTAATTTTAACCTCATGTACGCCAAGTGTTTTCAAACCACCGTCAGGAAGCTGCATTTTCTTCTTGTCCAACTCCATGTCAATCTGTTCTTTTGCCGCTGTTGCGATTTCTTTGGCGGAAATGGAACCGAACGTCCTGCCGCCCTCGCCGGTCTTTAACGTCACAACCACTTCCTTGCTGCCAACTTCTTCGGCAAGTGCTTTGGCGTTGTCCAGGTTCTCCTGCGCCACTTTTTCTTCATGGCGTTTCTTTAATTTGAGGTCGTTCATATTCTTATTGTTTGCTTCCACGCCCAGTTTCTTAGGCAGAATCATATTCCGCGCATAACCGTCGCTGACATTTACGATATCTCCCTCTTTCCCTAAAGATTTCACATCCTGCAGTAAAATTACTTTCATACTTCTAAATCTCCTTCCTCTAACATCTGATCCAGCGTATCCTGGATTTTCCTCTTTGCTTCATATACGCTGCAGTCCTTGAGCTGCGCGCCTGCCACGTTCAGATGACCACCGCCGCCCATGCGTTCCATAATCAGCTGCACATTAATCTCATCAATCGAACGCGAACTGATATATATTTTTTCATTGTACTCCGTGAGCACAAACGACGCCTTGATTCCCACGATGTTCAGCAATTCGTTTGCCGCCTGTGCGCCGGCAATCGTGGGGCTTTCCACCCGCGGGTCTGCTGGGCAGATAGAAATCGCAAACGCGCCCTTGTAGACCTCGGCATGGCGCACCGCCTCCGCGCGCGCCTTATACGCCGCCATATCATCGCGCAGCAGCTTACGCACCCTGGTAACCTCCGCACCGCAGCGCCTCAGGTATGCCGCCGCCTCAAACGTGCGGACGCCGGTCTTTGTCATAAAGTTATTGGTATCAATCAGGATACCGGCATAGATGCTGTCCGCCTCATTGGGCTTCAGATGGATATTCTCGTTGAAATACTGCAGCATCTCCGCCACCATTTCACAAGTGGAGGACGCATATGTTTCAATATAGGAAAGCACCGCATTTTCAATGACGTCGCTGCTCTGCCTGTGGTGGTCAAAGACAACGATATTCTTAGATTGTCGCAAAATCTCCGGACATTCCGTGTAATTGGGGCGGTTTGTGTCCACCACGACCAACACGCTGCTGCTCTTGACCATCTCAATCGCCCGCTCGCTGCGGATAAACATTTCTTCCGGGTATCCTTTCTCCTCAGTGAAACATTCTTTCATCGGGCGCAGGGAAGACGTCACTTCATTCAATACGATATGGGCTTCCTTTCCCATCACCTGCGCCGCGCAGTAAATGCCGATAGCTGCCCCGAACGCATCCATATCGCTGATACTGTGCCCCATGATGAACACCTGCTCGCGGCTGGCAAAAAGTTCGCGCAGGGCGTGGGCCTTGACCCTCGCCTTGACCCTGGTCATCTTCTCCACCTGCCTGGTCTTGCCGCCGAAATAAGTAATGTTCTCCCCCTCTTTTATCACTACCTGGTCACCGCCCCTGCCCAAGGCAAGATCAATCGCCATGCGGGAAAACTCATATTTCTGATTGTAGTTAGTATTGCTGACGCCAACGCCGATACTCAGTGTCACCGCCATCTCATTTCCTACCTTGATAGTCTTAACTGCTTCTAAGATGCTGAATTTATCTTTGATTAAATCCTCTAAATATTTGTACCGGAATACGACAAAATATTTATCTTTTTCAAGCTTCTTGATGATACAGTCCCTCTCGGAAAAATACTTGCTGACTTTGCGGTCCACTAACGCTACCAGCAGCGAACGCTTGACTTCTTCAATACTCTCGAGCGCCTCCTCGTAGTTATCAATGTATACCAGCGCAGATACCAGCTGCTGCTCCCTGTTTTCCTGAATATGGCGGTTCAATTCTGTCTCGTCAAACAGATAGAGGGAGGTCAGGTATTGATCTTTCGTCTCCGCTGCAGCCAGGCCTTCGTCCACATACTCCATGACCTCTGTCTCCTCTGCACCCTCTACATTAAAATAAAGCCTGCTGACGCTTGCCCGGTAAATCCTGTCTTTCCACTCAATGCGGATATTCTGCTCCTTCTCTTCCTTCTCCAGCAGCTCCCTTGTGACAGCGGGAAAGATACTGGTGATGGATTTATGGTATCTCTTATCTTTCTCCGTAATCTGGGCAAACGCCTCGTTCATCCACAGAATCTTGCTGTTATCTTCAATCAGCGCATAGGGAATTTCAAATTTGTCCAAGATCTTTTTCTGCACCGTCCCATACTGCGTTGCAAAATTGACCACTTCCTTATGAATCCGCGAACGGTACATAATATAGATCCCCAACATCGCCACAAAATAAACCGCTGCAAATATGGAAACACAAATCCCCGCCCTTCTGTCTATGGAATACAAGGGTATATTCAATAATATAATCGGAACCGTCAGCAGCAATGGCCAGCTCATATAATTCTTCAAGGGCCCCTTAAATGATTCTCTTTTTTTCATCTTCTTACCTCTGGCTTCTTACTGTTTTGATAGATACTCCTGTACAATATAATATGACTGTTTTAATCTCTCCCGGTATGTAGGCAAATCCCACCCATCCCAGGAATAAACGCCGCTTACGCCGTCAACCGCAAAAGTTATGCCGCTGATTGGTTCAAATGTAATCTCATCATGCTCATAGAGATTGGCAATCCTCTTTTTCTGGTTCGGCGCCGGGATATTCAAAAGCAGCCATGGTATACGAATTTCCGTAACATCTTCTTTGATACAGAAATCTGCTCGCGAGTTATAATCGCTGCTCTCAGGATCTGCATTCCCATGACGGAGCTTTCCCGTCTCAATCTGCTCTGTGCCAACCAGCGTCCCATCCGTGAGGAGGACCGGACGATTCAGCATCAGGTTGATGGGTTCAAAACGGTTTGTGTTCTTATCCGCATATCCCTCCTGAATTTCCAACACCTGGCTGTCTGAATACGTGCCCATTGTATACAGCCAGTAATTCACATCGTAATAGGGATCAACGTAAATATGGCTGCCATCCTCTCCATTAATTTCGATAGAGAAATCTGCCCCGCCGCACTCCGGGTTTCCCTGGTCTGGAATGGTATCAAGCGCAATCTGCCCTTTCCCTCCGCCGCCTTTCAGCAGAAGATAGACATATGCTTCATCGCTCTTGACATACAGCTCCTTATCCGGACTTCTTACTAACGGCTCCATGCCTTCCCATTCTCCGGCATCGCCGTCCACTGTGCAGACCGCTTCTTCTCCGGGGTCAAAAGACAGGAGGCCAAAGAATTGCTCGCTGGTCTGGACGTCGCACCAGTAGGCACGCACCTCAGGGTCTGTGTAATCCATAGTGTTCCAGGTCCTCTTAAACCATTCATCCTGCCATATAAACATATATGCTCCCGCACATCCGGTATCTACGATGTCCCCCAGCATGGATACTAAGGCATTGCCCTGTTCCTCCTCCGTCAGTCCGCCCTGGTTAAAGCCGGCATCGCGCGCCAGATGGGTAATCCCGCGCCCAGATGGTACGCCAAACTCAGAAATAATAACTGGCATAGAATGGTAATCCATCAGTTTCCCAAGATAACTCTTGTAAGAATTGGGCGGGTCATCCTCAAGCAGCTCCGGCGCATACCTCATCATCTCCGGGTAATACGGATAGACATGGTAAGAAGCAAACAGCCCCGCCTTAAAGGATGGCTTTGCCTTTATATGTTCCGGGTCTACCGACACGGCATCCTCCATCTCGGGATTGGGTTCTCCAGGATGTTCCAAAGGGTCGGTCGTTACCCAATTGGCGAACGCCGTTGGGTGCTGCATCTGGTAGTTCTCTGTCTCATAGGAAATACAGGCGTCCAGCCCGCTCGCCAGAAACACTTCAAACGGCGAAGCATTCTCAGTATACAGATAATCGCCATTGTATTCCGTCTTATCAGGACTGCCCTCATTGGTGTTAATCACAAAATCCGGCTGCCATTCAATTCCTAAAATCCAGCCTTTCAAATATTGTGACACATCAGCAGTGTATTGTCCGCCTGCATTGCCGGCAACCGGCTCAATCGTAATATTTCCATGAATGACATCGACAATCTTCTGGCACACATCCACCCAGTCTTTTAAAATCTTTCCATCCTCTGCATAGACATCGCCAATCTCGCTGATATCTTCCTCATTATTATACACGCCTTGCATAAAATACAGCGGCTCTTTGGCGGAAGCATTGTACTCTGCCAACGCTTCGTAAAATTCCGGCATGAGAATCGTATAGACACGGATGGTATCTGCGTGCATGTCCTGTATCAGACCAAACCACCGCAGATATTCCTCTTTGGTGATGCCGAACTCCCCAGGAAAATAACCTGGCTTTCCCGCGCCGATGTTGACTCCGACAGAAAATTCATCCTGCCAACTTCCATCCGCCCCATAAATTTGGAACTTCTGATTATCTGCGCGGAAGGAATAACGAATATCATCCTCCGTGCAGGCTGGCAAGTCGGGAGCATTTATCTGCTCTCCCTCTTCGGCAGAACTTCCCCCCTCCACTTTGGCGGATTCACCGGAACTTCCCCCCTCCGTTTTGGCGGATTCATCGGAACTTCCCCCCTCTGTTTTGGCAGATTCATCCTCCCTGGACAGTCCGCCGATACCTGGCATTTTGCCGTAAGAACATCCGGCAGACAGATTTACAATTATCAGCAAGGACAGGATAACCGCAATCTTGCTTGTTCGTTTGTTCATATCCAAATTAATCCTTTCCCTCAACCGTCACCATTTCTCATCTTCCCCATCAATCATCTGCTCCACCACATAATTGACAATGCCGGAAATCTGCTGTGTCTGTATCTTTCCAATGCGCTCAATAAACCCTTCTTCCTTGCGATGGCTGACGATATAGCTCCTGGTAGGCGTCTCGCTTCCTTCCAGCGAAACGAGTTCCCCTCCGCTGCCTTGCAAAAGCCCTTGCAGTTCGTCGTTAAAATGGTCTGTCACATTCTCAATCGTAGGATTGATGGCATCAAATGGCTCAATTGTATTCAATATCTGATTCTGGTATCTCTCCAGATAATTCTCAATCAGGTTTTCAAAAGTTCGGAATTCCACAAAATCATCGCCTGACACAATAATCGTAATGACAAACTCCCATGTATGCGGATGCGTCTGCCCTTGTTTGCCATTGATGATAATATAATGATTCATATTCAGATATGATTTCAATCGGTATTCCCGGTACAGTTTCTTTTCCCGCACTTCCCTTTCACCGCCTTCCAAAATTCTCCAAACTGCACTTTATAACTTCTCATATTATCCTTACAGTACAAATCTCCTAATCCCCTCACGTCAATATCTTCCAGTGACTCTATCAGACTTTCACTGATCTCCCTCTTATATTTGACAAAAATCAGCAGTATTATCTGCTCTTCCATAGCAAAACGCAGTACCCGGTTGTCAAGCAATGCCTGCATACGCTCATAAAATTCCTCACATGCCTCCACAGACTGTGTCTGGAATACAGCAAAGTGCAGCGGATATACATTTTTGTCATCCAGCGATTCCAAAAACTCGTCCAACATGACATTTCGGAAAATATGCCTGTTGGCACTGAACGCATATTCCCTTTTCAGACGCTCGTCCAAACGTTCAATCTGCTGGTTCTGCCAGATGACACGCTCCTCCTGCTTATCC
>CANOHX010000149.1 GCA_947565885.1 uncultured Lachnospiraceae bacterium | reverse complement strand
GCTGGGGACCAGGAGGACCGCCGCCAGGAGGCCCAGGCTGGGGACCAGGAGGACCGCCGCCAGGAGGCCCAGGCTGGGGACCAGGAGGACCACCGCCAGGAGGCCCAGGCTGGGGACCGGGAAGACCGCCAGGCCCAGGAGGTTTTCCAGGAAATAATGGATTGCAGAATCTTATTGAAGTGCTGCTATTTAACGAAATGTATCAGCGCCGGTGCAGACATAAGAGATGCCGTCGTTGGTGGTGAACTTGAGAAATATAGACGGAAATGAAAGGTTTACGATGGAAGAATTAAGGGAAGTCTTATATAAGTATCTGAATGAGGAGTTAGCACGGCTTACCATCAGTAATCCCAGAAGCAAGACGGAGGCTGCAAAAATCAGCCTCCGCCCGGTGCTGCTGGGGGAGAAGCTGGTATTTCAGGCGAGTATCCAGCAGGACAAGCAGGTGTTTCACCGGAATTTTGAACGGAAGGAAGCAGTGGAGGAGATTGCCAGGTGGATGGAAATTTACCGGCAGCTTGAGGTTTTTTCTGCGAAAGGACAAGTTAACGTGCTTATCAGCAAAAAGGGCAGGATGGGCATCAAAGAGAAAAAGACAGCATGTAGTGTAAAAGAGCGAGATTTATCTCATAATAGAAAGAAAAAATATATCCTTGAGCCGGAGTGTAAGGTTGGCTTTCTCATGGATTTAGGCGTGCAGACCAAAGAAGGAAAAATTGTGCACGCCAAATATGACAAATTTCGTCAGATAAACCGTTTTTTGGAATTTATAGAGGATATTTTGCCACAGCTGCCGAAAGACCGTGAAGTGAAGATTGTGGATTTTGGCTGCGGAAAATCATACCTGACATTTGCCATGTACCATTACTTAAAAGAATTAAAGGGATATCAGGTGCATATTATAGGTCTTGATTTAAAAGAAGATGTGATTGAGCATTGCCGGAATCTGGCGAAGCAGTATGGTTATACAGGACTTGAATTTTATGTGGGGGATATCGTATCATACCAAGGGGCAGAGAATGTGGATATGGTGGTAACGCTCCATGCCTGCGATACGGCAACGGACTATGCATTGGACAAGGCTATACGCTGGGGAGCAAAAGTCATCTTGTCGGTACCTTGCTGCCAGCATGAACTGAATGGGCAGATGGAAAATGATGTGCTGGCGCCAGTATTTTCCTATGGGCTGATTAAGGAGCGGATGGCGGCTTTATTTACAGATGCACTGCGTGCGCAGATTTTGGAAAGCAAAGGTTATCAGGTACAGGTATTGGAATTCATTGATATGGAACATACGCCTAAGAATATATTGATTCGTGCCATCAAAAAGGGCAAAGCCAAAGACGGCGGCGATTACCGCAGGGTAATGGAGTTTTTGCATGTGCAGCCCACGCTGGCAATGTTACAGGACAGAGGAAAGGATGATAAGCAGGATGCGTAAAGGCATAATTAAAATGGTGGTATTATTTCTTGTTTTTTGTTTGACGGTAGCGGTAATGGGAGAGAGGGGCAAACAGAGCGAGATGGATTTAAAATCAGAAATGACATCCGTGACGCTTCCAGTAGTGTATTTTATGCGGGATGACGTCAGGCTTAACCAGCTTTTTGGTTACAGTTCCCAGATGGATGCCACCGCGATGCGTGATACGATTACGCCGCTGAGGGAGGATTTGATGCTTCCGGTGGTAGTGAAAGCTTATCAGAATCATATAGAGAAGATTTCCTATGAAGTGCGTTCCATGGACATGCAGAGGTTGGTGGAGGATGGAGAGATTGACAGTTTTTCCCAAAAGGACGGGGAAATTCGCGTAGAATTACAGTTTGAAAATATTTTGGAGCAGGGGGAGGAGTATATGCTGGAGCTTTCCGTCAATAGTGATGGCAAGCCCATATATTACTATACCAGGATTATAAGGGAAGAAGATTACTATGTGGATGAAACGCTGGACCTTGTCATGAGCTTTCATGAACAGTCTTTGGATAAGCAGCAGGCAGGGAATCTTGCGCTTTATCTGGAACCAAACAGCCAGGGAGACAACAGTACGTTACAAAAGGTTACAATCAATTCCAGCCTGGCACAGGTAAGCTGGGCAGAGTTTACCGGTGAGCGTTTAGAGCAGCCAGTTGCTTCTGTGAAAGAGTTAGGGAATTCCTATAATACAGTGACGCTGCGATATCTCATGACGGCAATGGGAGATGGCGGGGGTGTGGAATACTATACCGTGGAGGAGTATTACCGCGTCCGCTATAACAGCACAATTGGACGTATGTCGCTGTTGAATTATGAGAGGGATATGAATCAGATTTTCCGTGGTGAGAACCATACGGTCAATAAAAATAAACTGCTCTTGGGCATCCGCCCGGAGAGTGTGGATTATATGACGAATGAAAAAGGGACGATTGTTGCATTTGTCCAGGAGGGGGAACTGTGGAGCTATAACAGTGATAGCCATGAACTTTTCCGGATTTTCAGCTTCCGCAGCGCAGAAGGAATATCCGACAGGGAAAATAATGGGCAGCATAATATCCGCATTATGCGCATGGACGAGAGCGGCAGCATGGATTTTGCGGTATATGGCTATATGAACCGGGGCAGCCATGAGGGGATGACTGGAATCAGCGTATTCCATTACGACAGCGTGGGAAATACAGTGGAGGAATCGCTGTTTATGCCAGCCGACTGTTCTTATGAGATGCTCAAGGCAAACTGGGGCGAGGTTTTTTATATCAGCGATAATAATATGTTTTATATTTTAGCAGATGGTCAGCTATACCGCATAAATCTGGCTGACTGCCAAGCAGAGACGGTAATCCGTGACATGCAGCCTGGAAGCTATGTGGCGTCGGAGGATGGCCGTTATATTGCATGGCAGGACTCCAAGGAAGGGGAATATGCGGAAACAATCAAGATTATGGATTTGGAAAGGGAGACGACCCGCACGGTAGAAAGTATGGGGGAAGAATATCTCAAGCCTATTGGTTTTGTGGAGAGTGATTTTGTCTATGGTTCGGCAAAGGCTTCGGAGGTGATGGCAGACAGTGCAGGAAACGCCCGCTTCCTTATGTACAAGGTGACGATTGTGGATAACAAATCCCAGGTTGTCAAAGAATACCAGAAAGACGGCTATTATATTTCCAATGCCTATGTGGAACAGGACACAATTTTCCTGGACAGGGAACTGAGGTCTGAAATGGGGTTTGTTCCGGCGGACCAGGATACTATTAAAAACCAACAGCTGGAATCTTCGCGGCTGATTACGGTGGATACGATTGTTACGGAGAAGAAACAGACGCAGGTGGAGCTGGTGTTTGCAGAGGAAGAGGCAGAGGGCATAAAAAATGTTCAGGTCAAAGCGCCAAAGGAAGTCGTTGTTGAAGAGAAGCGAACTGTGGAATTGGAGAGCAGCAAAGACCGTAAAGATTACTATGTGTACAGTGCGGGGAAAATTTTGATGTCTACGCCATCCGTCATGGACGCCGTTCTCTGCGCGGACGAAAATGCCGGCGTTGTCATTGATGGCAGACAGAAATATATCTGGCGCAGGGGCAGGAAACCGAGCCAGCCCATGATTGGTCCGGGGACGCTGGAAGGTACAGGGCTCAGCGAGAATTCTGTGGTGCGCTGCCTCACTTACCTCCTGCAGGAAGAGGAGAGCAGCATAGACGTGGAGGATCTGATTGCTAAGGGCGAAACGCCGCGGCAGATTTTGACGGAGGCGCTGATGGACTGTGATGTAGTAGACCTCTCAGGCTGCAGTGTCAGCCAGGTGCTGTACTATGTTAATCTAGGAAATCCAGTGCTTGCTATGCTTAATGACGAGGCAGTGCTCATTGTCGGCTACGATGAGCATAATACGATACTGTACCAGCCATCTGAAAATATGGCAAAGAAGATGGGACTGCAGGACAGCGATACTTTCTTCAGCGGGGCAGGAAATGTCTTTCTGGGGTATATAAAGTGATGTATGCATGAAAAATAAATCCTTAAGTTTTCCCAGACTATTACCGAAATACTTAGTAGTTGAAAATAAGGATTAATGAGGCGCGGATATGAACATAAGAGTAGATAACAGCAATATAGCAGAAGTGGCAAGGACGAATACTAAGGTGGAAATCAAAGGAAATGTGGATGTTAGCGTCCAGGAGACCACAACGCATCAGGTGGATAAGGATTCCGGCGAGGTAAGGCCTATCCAGCAGACGAAGGTGGAAGTCCCCCATATTGCCGAGGAATCCCAGTTGGACGAGATACGCCAGGAGGCGGAGAATATGGAAGCACAGCTTCTGCAGAAAAAGATGCAGGTGGTGGCGAATACGGCAACGCCTTCGGATTGCGGAGCGATGGAAGAGGATGGTTATTCCCTCAACAATTCGGAGGTTGAAACGGTCGTGACCGAGATGGATAAGATTAAGATGGAGCTTGCTAAAGCCGGCGTGGACATCAGCGTGTTTGGGGATATGCCGGACAGTGAGATGATAGAAGCGGTGACCGGAAGCATTGCGGCGGCAAGACAGATTGAATCTGCAATCGAAGATGCCAATCTGCCAGCCACTGATGAAAATGTCACGGACATCCAGGAGACCTTGAAGCAGGCGGCAGACCTCACTTCCTGCAGTGATGAAGCAGTGAAATATATGCTGGACAATGAACTTGAACCTACAGTTGAGAATCTTTATAAGGCACAGCACAGCAGCGGGATGATGCCGAACCAGGAAAGGGGCATTGCGCTTGATGAAGGGCTGAAAGAACAGATTGGGCAGGTAATCAAACAGGCAGGACTGACGGTGAATGATGCTACGCTTGCTGTCAGCCAGTGGATGATGGAGAATCAGATTCCATTGACAGCAGATAACCTCAAATATGTAGTGGATTTGAAAGAAGCGCAGCTTCCCCCAGACATGGATCAGGTTGTGAACGCAGCCATGGAGGCGGTTGCAGACGGCAGGCGCCCTAAGGATGCAGTGATTGTGGAGGGCTACAGCAATATGGAACGTGCGCAGCAAGCGGCGCAGACCATTGAGCGTGCTACGGACGGCGATGTCTGGAGCGTAGTGGAAAAGGGACTGCCCCTTTCCATTGAGAATCTGTCGGCGGCCAGAAATTACCATGCGCAGCAGGAGGCAGACAGCCAGAACCGTGGGAAGACAGCTGAGCCAGCGAAAATGCCGGAGTATGCTGAAGAAGATATGGCATTCCTCAAGGCCAAACGCCAGTTAGAGGAGACACGCCTTGCCATGACAGCACAGGCCAACTATGCGTTGCTCAGACGAGGGATTTCCGTTGAGACGCAACCATTAGAAGAACTGGTGCAACGGCTGAAAGAGCAGGAGAATGCTTATTATTCCAGTCTGCTCAGCCAAAATGGCATAGAGCCGACACAGGAAAATACCAGTATGTTTGCCGATACCATAGAGAAGACCCAGCAGATGAAAGGCGTTCCTGCCTATATCCTGGGCAATGTTAAGACGGCAGAGGATACTGTCAATTCCATTCACGAAGCCGGCGTATCTAAACAGGCACAGATGGAACGAGCCGGGGAAGCGTATGAATCGCTTTGGACTGCACCGCGGGCGGATTTGGGAGATTCCATACATAAGGCGTTCCAGAATGTGGATGATATCCTGGATGACCTTGATTTGGAGGTTTCGGACGCAAACCGCAGGGCGGTACGGATACTGGCTTACAATGAGATGGCAATCAACCCTGAATCCATCATGCAGATGAAAGCGGCAGATCAGAAAGTGCAGAATCTATTCCAAAATTTGTCTCCATCTGTGGTGCTGGAAATGATTCGTGAGGGGATTAATCCTCTGGAAATGAATGTTGAGGAATTGAATGTAAAGGCGGAAGAGATTAAGAATAAGCTGAATGCTGGCGATGAAGATAAATTCAGTAAATATTTATGGAAATTAGAACAGCATCAGGAGATTACGAAGCAGGAGAGGGACAGTTACATAGGGATATACCGGATGTTAAATCAGATAGATAAGACAGATGGAGCGGTGATTGGCGCATTGGTGCAGCAGGGAGCAGAGCTTTCTGTGAAGAATTTGCTGACGGCAGTGCGGACGAACCATAATTCCGGTATAGATGTGTCTGTGGATAATAACTTTGGTGAAATTGAGAGCCTGAGTACGCAGGGGCTGAGCATCACGGAGCAGATTGAGGCCGCGTACCAGACAGACTGTGCAAAAGAAGCTTTCAGGTATGCAACGCCGGAAGGAATGCAGCAATTGCAGGGGTCTGTGCAGGATATGACGCCGGAGGAACTGCTGTGGCAGCTCCGGGATGCGCCGGTCGATGAGGCGGCTGAGGAAGCTTACTATCAGGAGCAGCTGGCAGATTTTTCTCAGGCGAAACAGGCGGAGGCGCATGTACTGCAGATTCTTGCGGGGCATGATATGCCGGTAACGGCTTATAATATTTTGGCGGCAAACCAGCTGTTAAATCCTCGGGGAGGTATTTTTAAGACTCTGTTTGAGCGGGAGGATAAGGCTGGCAGCCCTGATTTGCAAGAAGCAAAAGAAGCAATTATAGAGAAATTCGGGGAAGCTTTGGGTGAGCCGGAAGATTTAGCACAGGCACAGCAGGAGCTTGCCGATGTGGCGGAGAACGTCATGAGGACCATGGAGGATTCTGAGGGCGTTACGAGCGTTGATTTGCGGGATATGCGGCTTTGGCGCCAGCAGATTGCCCTTGGTACCCGCATGGCGAAGGATGAGCATTATGCCATTCCGGTATTAGTCGGAGATGAGCTCACGAATGTGCAGCTTAAGATAGTCCGCGGGAAAGAAGAGCGTGGAAGGGTGGATGTGCTCTTTGAAACACCCAAGCTTGGCAAGGTGGCAGCAAGATTCCAGGTACAGGAAGATTCCGTAAAGGGATATGTTGTCTCTGATTCCGACCGGACGATAGAGGAACTTAAGAACCAGCAAGACAATTTGTCGAAGCAGTTTGGTATGCAGGATGGGAAATCCCAGACACTGGATTTTGCCTACAGTGAAGAACTTGATTTAAACCGTTTTGCAGGAGGCAGGACAGGAAATGCTGCTAACCTAGATACGGAATCGCAGTCCTATCGGGTTCAGACCCAATCGCTTTATGGCATAGCCAAAGGATTTTTAGAGGGAATGAAGCAGATGGGACAGAGGATGTCTTAGGGAAACGCTGATTAAAGCGTTTCCTGCGCCGGATTTGCGCTGCGAAGCAGC
>CANOHX010000148.1 GCA_947565885.1 uncultured Lachnospiraceae bacterium | reverse complement strand
CCGCTTCCATAATAATGAAAGCTGCCCGGCTCACTTTCAAACAGAATTTTCAAGCTGCCATCTTCCCCGCTTTCTATATCAAAAAGCGTTCGGACGGATATCGGCAATACGATTTTTTCCTCCCGGTACCTGCCCATCACCGTAGTTCCATCAGATTGCTTTTCCGATTTCTGGCTGCTTAACGCCTGTCCCTCTGTATCCCCGCCATTTAATGATTGTCCTTTTGATTCTTCACCATTTAATGATTGTCCTTCTGATTTCCCACCATTTAATGACTCTCCTTTTGACTTTCCACCATTTCCCACAGGCGCACATGAAACAGTGAATAACAAAATAAAGCTAAGCACAAAAGCCAGATACCTGACAGAAACCTTCTTCATAAATCGTTCCTCCTTTGCTGTCGTCTTGTATAGTTATAGTGAACGGCAAAAATTTCTGTTTTTGTCGTTCGCTTGCGCCGATTTTGGCTGGGTGAAACGCAGCATTTTCTTTACAAAATCGTGCGCATCCCCCGGAAGGGTTATAATAAGGGACAAATTATTTTGTCGCTTACTATAACATCTTATCACAGGCCAATTCATAAAGTCCTCTAAGAAATCTCTAACAACGCCGTATGGAAAGAGCATAAATAATTTTCTTAACATAAATGGTATTATTAGAGGACTTTTAGAGAACTTTTTTGATATACTAAGAAAGAGACAGCCTGGGAGGATTATTTATGAGGATTCTGATTATTGAAGATGACATGAGCTTGTGTAAATTGCTGGCCTACGGCTTAGAAGCAGAAGGATTTTCTGTCGATATCTGCGCGGATGGGCTGGAAGGACTGACCTTGGCATTACAGGAACTGCACGACCTGATATTGTTGGACCGAATGCTGCCGGGGCTGCCAGGAGAGGCGATATTGAAACGCTTACGGCAAAACCATGTCAATACGCCCGTCATCTTCATTACTGCCCTCGGTGAATCTGTCGAGAAAATCAACGGCCTGGACCTCGGCGCGGACGATTACCTGGTAAAACCTTTCGATATCGGCGAACTTCTGGCGCGTATCCGCAGCGTCATGCGCAGAACCCTGAATTCTCCCACCCCTTTTTCCCTTACATTCGGCGATATCAGCCTTTTAGAAAGAGAATCCAAAGTAATCCACAAACACAACACGGTTATATTGCCAAGAAAAGAAGCGGAACTTCTTGCCTGTTTTCTACGCAACCCAAACCAGGTCTTGTCGCGTCAGCAGATTATCGGTAATGTATGGGGATTCGAAACGGAGATAGAAGACGGCAACCTGGACAACTATATCTACCTGCTGCGCAAGAAATTAAACGCCCTGGATACAAATGTACACATCGTAACCGTACACCGCCAAGGCTACTGCCTGATGTTAAAAGGATGCCACGACATTTCATAAGATTCCAAGGAGGTAGCCATGTTCCATAAGATACAGATGAAGCTTTCCTTTATCTGCTGTTCCATTACCGCATTGATTGTGTTAATCATTATTTTATGCTGCCTGCACGTTTCCGAGCGGACCATGTATGGGCAGGAAAAAGCACTTTTCCTGCTGAAAGCAGGTACGATTTCCTCTGATTTGCATTTTTCGGAAAACATTGATATTCATTGGTATCAGCGGCAGCTTACAGGCAATCATATCCTTTCCATCGAAGTCAACGGCTCGCCTGCCACGCTTTCTGCTCTGCTGTTGTCAGAACAGGAGCAATCTGTCCTGCAGGAACTAGAAGAATATGCACAACGTGAACATCCTGCCGATGACAGCAAGGCAATCTCACCAAACACCTGGCAGCAATCTTTTCACTACATGGAAAATGGGCATAAATTTCTGGTGATGAAAGCAGTCCTTATAGAAAAAGAACAGGAAATTGCTTATACCTATCTCTATAATTTAGATGATTTTTACGGAAATATTACCCGGCAGCGCATTCGCTTTCTGGTTATCTGGCTTCTTTCTATTGGCATTCTATATCTGTTTTCCCACACGTTTACCTCTCATGTGTTAAAACCTCTGGAGAAAAATAATGAGAACCAAAAACATTTCGTTGCTGTTGCCTCACATGAACTGCGTTCTCCGTTAGCAGTCTTCAAGACGGGCCTGTCTATCCTTAAGCACAAGCCTGAGCCGGAGAAAACAACAAATATTTTTACATTGATGGAGAATGAAATGTCCAGGATGGAACGTTTGATAGAAGACCTTTTATGCCTGTCCAAGATGGAGAACGCGGAATATCCATTTCATTTCGAAGACACCGACCTTGCCGTGCTATTGACTGCAGCCTATGATAAATTTGCTGCCCTCGCCAAAAGCAGAAATCTCGCGCTTTCTTTGTCCATAACTGCAGACTACGATTACAACTGCCTTTGCGACAGCCAGAGGATAGAACAGGCAGTCACCATCCTCTTAGATAACGCCTTATCTTATACTCCCAGCGGACAGAGCATTACCTTAAACCTCTATGGCTCGCATAACAAATGTTATCTGCAGGTCATTGACAGCGGAAAAGGCATTCCAGATTCGGAAAAAGAGAAAATATTTGACAGATTCTATCAGGTAAATTCCTCCCACAGCCAGAAAGAACACTTTGGATTAGGTCTCTCCATCGCCAGAGAAATCTGCCGCAGACATGGCGGCAAAATCTCTGTCAGCGACACCCACGGCGGCGGGAGTACATTTACCATCATATTATAGTAAGCGACAAAATAATTTGTCCCTTACTATAACCCTTCCAGGGGGATGCGCACGATTTTGTAAGGAAAATGCTGCGTTTCACGCAGACAAAATCGGCGCAAGCGAACGACAAAAATTTTTGTCGTTCACTATACCTAAAAACTAATTCACATACTTGATGATTGTATCCCAGGCAGCCGGACGCTCAAGCCCCAGCTTCCAGTATGCTGCCCCGGCAAGATTATTGTCTTTCATTACCTTAAGTTTCTGCTCTAAGGATTCCTCGTTTTCCATCCAGACCTTGTGCCTTTTCCCCTCGCTTTCATATTCTGCCACATACTGCCCATCTTCCTCAGACCAGACCATTTTAGCTCCATTCGCTGTACAGATATCCTCGGTTGTCTGCATCCCTTCTTCCGTACAGGTAAAGGTATATGGCACATAATTCTCAGAAGCCGACTCCACATCCTCCCCAGAACCCTCTTTGGGCGTCAGTTCCCAGAATCGGCTGTAGAACGGCAATCCTAAAATAGTCTGCTCTGCCGGCACTTCTTTCAGGGTATCCTTGACGCCGTTTTGCACAAAGCCGATGGAAGACACGGAACCGATATCTTCCGAACCGCTGTAATGCTCATCGTACGCCATGATAATGATATAATCTGCAAACAACGCCTGTTCTGCCCTGTTATAAAACGCCGTATAGGAAGTCGGAACATAATTGTCTACTGACAGTACCAAATCATTGTTCTCACATTTGATGGACAGTTCGCGGACAAACTGGACATACGCATCTCCCGCCTCGCTGCTCAGCGCTTCAAAATCCAGGTTGATTCCGTCCAGGTCGTATTCAATCGCCGCTGCTATAATCTGGTTTATCAGATAATCCCTGACAGAGGTATGGGTCATCACATAAGTCGTATCCGCCTCAGGATTTTCAAGGTTGCTGATAAGCCCCCAGACATCCACTCCCTGTTCATGGCAATAAGTCACATAATCTCTGCTTGCCAGAGAGAAAATATTTCCTGCATTATCATTTAAGTAAAACCAGGTGGGAGAAATCACGTTGATTCCCTTCGTTGCCTGTAGGACCTCCGCCACACGACCGTTGGCTTCCGGGCTGGTCACCTGATGCCAGCCAAGGCTGACTGTTCCCTCTTTCAGCAAGTGCGTAAACTGCGGCTCCTCAAACGCTCTGGAAATCGTCTCGCTGCGCACCTCGCCAAGCCTGTTATTTTTCAGATAGCCAATCATGCCGTCTTCCGTGCAGACCCGGCTCCAGTCATCGCCGCTGTCAATGACTGTAACCTGGCTGCCCTTTGCCACATCCGCTACGATAGGGCTCTTGATACCACCCTTGACACGTATTGCCGTCTTCTTTTTCACATCTGCCCGAGAAATCTCTCCCCAGGACGCTGTTATCTGCACACGGTTCGGTTCGGCAAATACGCTAAAATCTAAATTTGTGTATTGCTGGACAAATTCCAAGGCAAGGTATACCGCCTCACCGTCCACTTTGACGATTGCATATTCTGTCGTATTGTTCTTCTTGCCCACCATGTAGGAATTCTCCCCCGCATTTACGGAAATCACATCTGAATCCGTGGCATAGCGCAGGATATTCTCATTAGAGTCCCAGTAAAAGCGCTGGTTCAGGTACTGCCTGACTGCATTGTACTCAAGATACACATGACCATCTAAGAACTTACCTTTCTCTTCCAAAGGCTGACGGTCCAGGATCAATGCCATATCGTCCGCCCCCTGAACCTTATAATACTCCTGTAAATCAACACGTTCCTTGGTTGGCGTATATTTCTTAATTAAGGCGCTGATAAATGCCACGAAAAGCACAACCACAATAAATGCGATAGCTACGAGTATCGGAGCCAAATTGACTTTAGGATTCCTTGGCTGCGTGCTTCTGCGTCTCTTCTCTCTCCCTGTCTCAGGCATAATTTCCTCCTATGTATCCGATAAAAACTCTGTTTTCGTTGCAATACTTTGCAAAAAACAGAAACATCCTATGTCGCACAAAGCGCAGTCGCATTACGACTGCTTTCCTATAAAACAAAAAAACGGTATGCCCCATACGGCAAAAAGGGCTGCCGCAGATTGCCCAGATAGCAAACACCGTATGCCTGTATGCAATACAGTATCTTGCATCTTTGACTATATCTGCAACAGCCTTCCTGTTATATTTTACTCAACACCTGCAGCGCATCCTTCTTTAAAATGACATCATAATGCTCGTCAAAATATGCTCGAATGGCAGATGAATATTTTTCCTGATGTGCGTATTCTGCTAAAATGTTACATACTTTATTAAATTCTTCCGGTGTATGCTGGCTCTTGCTGATTACCAGGTAGTACTTGCGGTTTAAGCTGTTCTTATACAATACGTTACAACCATTGTAGAAACCTTTCAACACGCGTGCCAGACGATTGACCTCGTCCAGTCCGTCAAATACAAAGAGTTTGGTAATATCAACCAGAACCGGTTCCTCTTTCTCCTGTTTGACGGTCTTCTCCAGCGGAATGAAATTATTCTCTTTCTGGGCAGCATCAGCAATCCTCTTGGCTTCCTCTTGTATCTTGCGGAACAGATCTAAAATATCGTCCGCACCAGTTGCCTCAAAGGTATGTTCGCTCTCCTCTCCTGCCAGACGATTACCCATCTCATCCTCGGAATCTCCTGGAGCAAACTGCGAAAACCGGGTATCCAGCTCTTCCGGATACTCCACTTTCGTTATAATCAATATAATGGTATCCGCAGATAACGGAATTGCCTCAATCATCAGCGGTATATCCTCCGCTTCAAAGCCACATTCATATGCTGCCTGCTGCATCATATCCCGAAAAAGCATCTTCGCTTTCTCGGTGCCGTATGCTAATTCGCTCAGCTTGAGCTGGCGGTCCGCCAAATCTTCTCGGGTAAGCGTACAGCGAATCTGGTTCTCACTTACTTTTTCAATCTTCATACGATCCCTTCCCTTCACTACGCATCTGTATCAGGAAATAATATGTTTGAATTCTCCTTCCGGGGAGTTCTCCCCATTAGGTACTCAAAGTATATTACAATTGCTTATCTCACGTCAAGTCGAAGTCTGCCCAATTTTCTAAAAAAACTGTGAAATTTCTAAACATTTGACAAAAAGTGTTGCACTGCCAAATTTTGTATGTTATAAATGTTCCAGAGATGCTGGTCTGGTCCAGGCAGAAAGGAGCCTAACCAACCATACAAATTCTGTAACGTCTTTTCTTGATATCTATTATATCATTTTATTCCCGAAAAGTAACCCATTATATGACCATCGGTCTGCCAAATTTTAATTATTTTCAGAGATGCCGGATGGATGAATGGAACTCTCTGGAAGATATACGTTACAGTTGCGGAAAATATGACCAGTTTTGCCGGATTTTACTTACGTTATCTGCAATATATTCTATAGGATGTATAGCAGATACAAAAGCACGTCTGTTTTTCAGCAAGTCTTCTGCATTTCAATTATCTTTAATTTCTATGCAGCTTTTTTGCCCACATGGGTATTCTAACAGATACTAGTATATGAAATCTGATGTATTTTAACCCAAAAGAATCTACCAACGCCTGTCTCCATTCCATCCTGCACGGCACGCAGGACAAAGCACCTCTGGCAGAAGATATCCAGCAGCGATACGCCCAAAGGGATTCCATACTAAAAACTGTGCTGGCAGTTGCGGAATATGAAGATTCCGAAATTATTGGGAAAAGAAAAAAGAGACCGGAATCCCCAAGGAACCAATCTATCATTAAAATCCGGCATATTGTAACTTCTTGTATCTAAATTGATATATCACGAATTATCTTCATCTTCAGATGAAGCAGAGAGGGGGAATCCATCGATCAATTGCTTTCATTATTAAAATAGGATGAGAGCCTTATTCACGAATCCATTGATTTTTTGACAAAAGAACAGAATCGGGGGCTGCTGCATATAATAAGCAACCCCCATTTCATTATCTTGCCAGAAAATCATTAATTTTCGTAACCAATGCATCCGGCTCAATTCCATGCACCATAGCTGCTTCTGCAATTGTCTCCATCTGGGAAGACGGACAGCCGAGGCAATGCATTCCAATCTCTAACAGAAGCGGCGCCACGTTCTCATCAATCTGAAGCAGTTCTCCAATCATTGTTTCTTTGGTTACCTGTGCCATTTTATATTCCTCCTTGCGCTTTGTAGCGTCATTTGCGATACTTTGTTTAGTATTCCGCCTTTGATTATTATAATACCATTTTCTACATTATGCAATCTTTTACTTGTAATCGCAGACTGTTTGTATTAAAATATAGTTCAAAGCCACCACATACGGCTTGACGACTATTTTTTATAAGGAGGAACTAAGTATGGCATACGTTATTACTGACGCTTGTGTAAGCTGTGGAACCTGTGAGGGAGAATGCCCCGTTGGCGCAATCTCCGCTGGTGATGGAAAATATGAAATCGCTGCAGATACCTGCATCGATTGCGGAACATGTGCTGGCGCTTGCCCTACAGGTGCAATTGAGCAGGGCTAATCCCCGC
>CANOHX010000147.1 GCA_947565885.1 uncultured Lachnospiraceae bacterium | reverse complement strand
CCGCAGAGCGGCGCGTGCCGTTACCTTAGAGGAGGAAGGCAAATGCGAAGCATTTCTATAATGCCTTCCGACGATCTGGCAGGGGCCGCAGAGCGGCGCGTGCCGTTACCTTATTTAGAGTAGGAAGGCTAAAATTTAAGGAGGATGAATGTATGAAAATTATTATGTTGGGTGCACCAGGTGCAGGAAAAGGGACACAGGCAAAGCAGATTGCAGATAAATATTCCATTCCCCACATTTCTACGGGAGATATTTTCCGTGCAAACTTAAAAGCTGGCACAGAATTGGGCAAGAAAGCGAAGGAATTCATGGACCAGGGACTTTTAGTGCCAGATGAACTGACATGTGACCTGGTAATGGACCGTATTGCGCAGGACGACTGTCAGAATGGATTTGTACTGGACGGTTTTCCCAGGACTATTCCACAGGCAGAGGCATTAGATGCAGCCCTTACAAAGATTAATCAGAAAATGGATTATGCAATTGACGTAGATGTTCCAGATGAGAATATTGTCAACCGTATGTCCGGCAGACGCGCTTGCTTAAACTGCGGCGCAACTTACCATATTGTTTCTATCCCCACAAAGGTGGAGGGCGTATGCGACCGCTGCGGCAATCCGGTAGTGCTCCGTGACGATGACCAGCCGGAAACAGTGAAGAAGCGTCTCAATGTTTACCATGAGCAGACACAGCCGCTGATTGATTATTACCAGAAACAGGGCATTTTAAAAAGCGTAGACGGAACGCAGCCAATGGAGAAAGTATTTGATGCCATTGTAGAAATACTGGGGGCGTAGATTATGTCAGTATCCATAAAATCAGCCAGGGAGATTGAGTTGATGAGGGCAGCAGGGAAAATCCTGGCGAAAGTCCATGAAAATTTGGGCAAAGAACTGAGAGAGGGAATGTCCACACTGGACATAGACCATCTTGGTGATGACATTATCCGCAGTTACGGCTGTATTCCCTCCTTTAAGAATTACAACGGTTATCCTGCTTCCGTGTGCGTATCTGTGAATAATGAGGTTGTTCATGGGATTCCCACGAAGAAGCGGCATATCCGGGAGGGAGACATTGTAAGCCTTGACATCGGCGTAATTTACAAAGGATATCACTCCGATGCAGCGAGGACGCATGGTATTGGTGAAATTTCTGAGGAAGCCGCACTATTAATAGAAAGAACGCGCCAAAGTTTTTTTGAGGGCATTAAATACGCGAAAGAAGGGCATCGCCTTCATGAGATTTCCAATGCAATCAGTGCATATGCGGAAAGCTTTGGCTATGGGGTGGTGCGGGATTTGGTAGGTCATGGAGTCGGTACCCATTTGCATGAAGACCCTCAAATTCCTAATTTTGCGCAGAAGAGCAGGGGCGTGCGGCTTCGGGCAGGCATGACATTGGCAATTGAACCCATGATCAATGCAGGGCGTTTTGATGTGGAATGGCAGGATGACAACTGGACTGTGGTAACGCAGGACGGTTCCCTGTCCGCTCATTACGAAAATACAGTTTTGATCACATCCGGCGAACCGGAAATCCTGAGCCTGACCGAGACCGAGAGCAGCTTAGTGAAGGCGAGCGAATAGCGAAGTCTGAGGTTAGCGCGAGGTAGTTCTGTGACGCATTGAACACTTAGCGAGGTTTTTTCGAGCTTAGTGTGAAAATGGATATTCTGAGCGAAGAGAAGAGTATTATCCTTAGAGAATCAGAGGTTTAGGTTAAGCGAACAGAACTTCCTTAGGTAAAAGAGGTAAAAGATGGACATTAAATTAGCAGTTTCCAGGTCAGGACATGACAAAGACAGTCTTTATGTAATTATAAAGGAAGAAGCCAATCTGGTTTATTTGGCGGATGGGAGGTTAAAACCCATAGAAAGGCCAAAAAGAAAAAACAGGAAACATATTCAAATTATCAAGAATCTTCCGAAAGATATTACAGAAGTCTTTACGCAGGAAAATTTTCGGAATGAAGAAATAAAAAGGGCGATTAAGCTATATCAAAAACAAACTGAAATCAGGAGGAAATAGAATGTCGAAAGCAGATGTAATAGAAGTAGAAGGAAAAGTAGTGGAGAAGCTGCCGAATGCCATGTTCCAGGTAGAGTTGGAAAACGGCCATCAGATTCTGGCGCATATCAGCGGTAAGCTGAGGATGAACTTCATCCGTATCCTGCCAGGCGATAAGGTGACGATTGAAATGTCTCCCTATGACTTGACGAAAGGCAGGATTATCTGGAGGGATAAATAAACAGCGGAGTGATTGATTTGAAACATAATGAAGAAATGGGAAGTTGTCAGAAGACAGCTTCCTTTTATATGATATTTTAATTGTACAGAAAGCGTTTACGGGTGTAAAGCCAGTGTAGCAAACATTTTATAATTTGACGTTTTGGGAAAATGAAAAAAAACCTTGATTTTTCAGGGCTTGGGTGCTATACTATTAGCTGAATGCTTTTGGAGCATAGTTTTTTTGCGCGCAAAATTGCGTAAAACCAATTTAGAATGTCCGTCTGGACAGAGCAGAAAGGAGGAATTGCTGTGAAAGTAAGATCATCAGTCAAACCTATTTGCGAAAAGTGCAAGATTATCAAGAGAAAAGGAAGTATCCGGGTAATCTGCGAAAATCCGAAACACAAACAGAGGCAGGGGTGACCGGAAACACTTAACGAACACAAGCATTTATGCGAAGTGTGAGTTTAGTGTGACGCATTGAACACTTAGCGAGGCGTTATCGAGCTTAGTGTGAAAGCGGATACTCTGAGCGAAGAGAGGAGTATCATCCTTAGGAAGTAAAAGTTTTGGATTTAGCAAACAGAACTTCCTTATTTAAATTCCCCATTGTTTGTGTGATTTTGTTTTTATATTATGTGCGGCTGTAGCAAGACGTCCTGGGGACTGTTCTTGCTATTCATAATAGCCAGCGTGCACGGCTGGATTCCTGTTTTTTGATACCGAGGGAACAGGGATAAGACAGTGCCAAAGACCAGAGTGACAGTATACACACATTTCAGGACGAGCAACCGTAGCTGTATATGGTCAGCTGATGTCAGGCAGGTTTTGTTGCGGATTTGCCATATTGTTATATGAATCAGAGTGGAAAAGAAAAATTTATGGAGGTGCACAACACACATGGCTCGTATTGCAGGTGTAGATTTACCAAGAGAAAAACGTGTTGAAATTGGGTTGACTTACATTTATGGTATTGGGAGGGCAAGCTCCAACCGTATTCTTGCTGAGGCAAAAGTAAACCCCGATACACGTGTCAGAGATCTGACTGACGAAGAAGTAAAGAGAATTAGTGAAGTGGTTGATAAGACTCAGACCGTAGAAGGTGATTTGAGAAGAGAAATCGCTCTTAATATTAAACGGTTGCAGGAAATTGGATGTTACCGTGGAATCCGTCATAGGAAAGGGCTTCCGGTTCGTGGGCAGAAGACAAAAACTAATGCAAGAACCAGAAAAGGTCCGAAGAGAACTGTTGCTAACAAAAAGAAATAAGCGTTGAGTATTTAGTGAAACTATTATGATTATTAAAGAAGAAAGTAGGTTAGTTTAGAAATGGCGAAAAACACTGCAAAAAAAGTGACAAAAAAGCGCGTAAAGAAAAACGTTGAACGCGGACAGGCGCACATTCAGTCATCTTTTAACAATACAATTGTAACGATTACGGATGCTGAAGGAAATGCTTTATCATGGGCAAGTGCAGGCGGTCTAGGTTTTAGAGGTTCAAGGAAATCTACTCCATACGCTGCACAGATGGCAGCAGAGACTGCAACAAAGGCAGCCCTCATCCATGGTTTGAAGACAGTAGACGTTATGGTAAAAGGACCCGGTTCAGGACGTGAAGCAGCAATCCGTGCGCTTCAGGCATGCGGACTCGAAGTAACCAGCATCAAAGACGTTACTCCGGTACCTCACAACGGATGCCGCCCACCCAAACGCAGAAGAGTCTAATTAGGAGGTATAGGTTAAGATGGCAGTAAATAGAGTTCCAGTTCTCAAGAGATGCAGGTCTCTTGGTTTAGACCCGGTATATCTGGGAATTGATAAAAAGTCCAACAGACAGTTGAAGAGAGCAAACAGGAAAGTATCTGAATATGGACTTCAGTTGAGAGAGAAGCAGAAAGCTAAGTTTATTTATGGCGTATTGGAGAAGCCTTTCCATAATTACTATCTGAAAGCAGACAGGATGAAAGGCATGACCGGTGAGAATCTGATGATTCTTCTGGAGAGAAGATTGGATAACGTAGTATACCGTTTAGGCCTGGCAAGAACCAGAAAAGAAGCAAGGCAGATTGTCGGCCATAAGCATGTGCTGGTAAATGGTAAACAGGTAAAGATTCCGTCTTATCTGATTAAGGCAGGAGATACTATAGAAATTAAAGAAAAATGCAAAGGCTCTCAGAGATACAAAGATATCCTTGAGGTGACCGGTGGAAGGCTGGTGCCGGAATGGCTGGATGCCGATCAGGAGAACTTGAAAGGTACTGTAAAGGAATTACCGACCAGAGAGATTATTGATGTTCCGGTTGATGAGATGCTTATCGTCGAGTTATATTCTAAATAATAAGTGACAAGCAACGGTATCCGAAAAGGAGGGACTTTGTAGTGTTCGATTTTGAAAAACCGAAAATTGAAATTGCGCAGATTTCAGAAGACAAAAAATACGGCCGATTTGTCGTAGAACCACTTGAAAGAGGCTATGGTACTACACTTGGGAACTCACTGAGAAGGATTATGCTTTCTTCTTTACCGGGTGCAGCAGTCAGTCAGGTAAAAATCGAAGGCGTTCTGCATGAATTCAGTTCCATTCCGGGCATCAAGGAAGATGTGACTGAGATAATCATGAACATTAAGAATCTGGCGCTGAAGAATACCAGCCTAACTAACGAGTCTAAAGTTGCTTATATCGAATTTGAAGGCGAAGGAGTAGTTACAGCTGCAGATATCCAGGTTGACCCGGATATTGAAATTATGAATCCGGACTTAGTAATTGCCCACTTAAATGGAGGGGCAGATTCCAGATTATATATGGAACTGACGATTACGAAAGGCAGAGGTTATGTCAGTGCTGACAAAAATAAAGGTGAAGATGTGCCTATCGGCGTGATTGCGGTTGACTGTATTTATACGCCTATTGAGCGCGTTAACCTTTCAATTGAAAACACTCGTGTAGGTCAGATTACAGACTATGACAAGCTTACGCTGGACGTGTATACGAACGGCACGTTAGAGCCGGATGAGGCAGTGAGCCTGGCGGCAAAAGTTCTGAGCGAGCATTTAAATCTGTTCATTGACTTGTCTGAGAATGCCAAGACAGCAGAAGTTATGATTGAGAAAGAGGACAATGCCAAAGAAAAAGTCCTTGAAATGAATATTGACGAGTTAGAATTGTCCGTCCGTTCCTATAACTGTCTGAAACGTGCTGGCATCAACACTGTAGAAGAGTTGACAAACAGGACGCCGGAAGACATGATGAAAGTTCGTAACCTCGGACGCAAGTCATTGGAGGAAGTGCTGGCAAAATTAAAAGAATTAGGATTACAACTGAACCCTGGCGAGGAATGAAATTCATCGTCAGGGTGATACTGAACGAACTGCTAATGTTCGTTCAGGTACCGCTATACTCAGGAGAAGAGTAATCCGAGGCAGGACAGAATGGCAGGGGTTGTAAGACCAAAAGGCGAAGCCCTGTATATCCCAGTATTGGGATATTCCCATAGTGACAGGAAGCAAGCAACAATATTCGGGAGTAAGACCAAAGGGCATCGCCGGGTATTTCACAAATGGAGGATTGAATAATGGCAAAATATAGAAAATTAGGCAGGACCTCAGATCAGAGAAAGGCACTGCTGAGAAATCAGGTAACGGCGTTGCTTTATAATGGCAAGATTGTTACCACGGAAGCTAAGGCAAAAGAAGTCCGCAAGATTGCAGAAGGACTGATTGCCATGGGCATCAGGGAGAAAGACAATTTTGAGGAAGTAACGGTGACTGCCAAGGTTGCCCGCAAGGACAAAGACGGCAAGAGGGTAAAAGAGGTCGTAGATGGTAAGAGAGTTACTATATATGACGAAGTTGAGAAAACGATTAAGAAAGACCTTCCGTCCCGTCTTCATGCAAGAAGGCAGATGAACAGGGTATTATATCCGGTAACATCTGTTCCCAAGGAGAACAAAGGAAGGAAGAAGAATACGAAGAAAGTTGACATGGCAGCTAAAATTTTTGACGAGATTGCTCCAAAATATGTAGGTCGTAACGGTGGATACACCAGAATCGTCAAGATTGGCCAGCGTAAAGGTGATGGCGCTTTAGAGGTTCTTCTTGAATTAGTATAAGAATCGGAATGCGAAAATACGCAATATAATTTTAGGTCACAGGAAAGAATATCTGAAATGTATTTTTTTCCTGTGACCTACTTTATGGAAGGAGAAAAATTTTTATGAGTACAGCATCCATCTGTATTTTAATTACAATTGTGGTTTACCTCATTGGCATGTTGGGGATTGGATTTTATTTTGCCAGAAAAAATGAATCTGCCTCTGACTTTTACCTTGGAGGACGAAAACTTGGACCGCTGGTGACTGCCATGAGTGCAGAGGCATCGGATATGTCCGGCTATTTGCTGATGGGACTGCCTGGGCTGGCTTATGCTTCTGGATTGGCAGATGTAGGCTGGACGATTGTAGGTCTGGCAGCAGGTACATATCTTAACTGGCTGTTTACGGCAAGGCGTCTGCGCCGCTACACGCAGATTACAAATTCTTTTACATTGCCACAGTTCTTTTCCAACCGTTTCCATGATAAAAAAAATATCCTGACAATGATTGCAGCCCTGATTATTATCATTTTCTTTGTGCCATATACGGCTTCTGGCTTTGCGGCCTGTGGAAAACTTTTTTCCTCGCTGTTTGGTGCGGATTATATGACAGCAATGATTATCTCGGCGATTGTAATTGTAGGCTATACGGCGGCGGGCGGCTTCCTGGCAGCATCTACGACCGATTTTATCCAGAGCATCATTATGACGATAGCGATTGTATTTGTTATGGTATTTGCCACTGTTTCTGCAGGCGGTATCGGTGCGGTGATAGAAAATGCCAGGGAGCTGCCAGGTTATCTTTCTGCGACCAGCACTTATGTGGCAGAAAGCGGGGAAGCAGCCCCCTATGGATTTCTTAAAATTGTCTCCACCTGTGCTTGGGGATTTGGCTATTTTGGAATGCCCCATATCCTGCTCCGGTTTATGGCAATCAAGGATGAGAACAAACTGAAATTATCACGCCGCGTGGCTTCTGTCTGGGTTGTAATTGCCATGGCAATGGCGGTGTTTATCGGT
>CANOHX010000146.1 GCA_947565885.1 uncultured Lachnospiraceae bacterium | reverse complement strand
GACGGAGATACCTATATATTCTGGGTTAAGAATCTTAATGGTCGTGCCGACCATTTTCTTTTTCAGCAGCATCTGCTCTAAATTCCGCCTGTATTTATCGCTCAGCTGCGCATCCCTCTCTTTATAGCTCAAGGGCTGCACCACAATGGAAATCTGGTTTTCCTGCTGGTTCTCCTGTCCTTCCATCCCCGCAGATACCGGAATTACTTTACTGTCCCGGATCAGCAGGCCCGGCGTCTTTTTTACCAACTGCTCATAGTCGGTATAAGTGACGCCCCTATGGATTTCTTTTAAACTGCGGCACAGCCGCTGATAACATTCCTCCACGGTCTCATTATCCCTGCCGCCATAAGTCATCCTATTCTGCTCCACCAAAAGTTCTGGATATGGCTGGCATTCGCGAATTTTTCCTGCCTTGATATTACCAGATTTCCCGCTGCTTGCCCTAAGGCGCAGCACACGTATTGCCCCATCCGGCGCCATTCCATTTTCACAACTCCCGAATAACAGGCTGTCTGCCAAAGGTTCCAGGACATATACTTCATCCTGGGGCCTGCAGTTATCAAAATCCTCCACACGGCTGTATGGATAAAACCTGCCATCCTGCCTGTCGCAGACCATAAGTTCAAACGCATCATAGACGATACCGGAAATATCCAGGCTGTATTCCTGGTTGGCAAAACCATTGCCCATGCCAAGTTCCCGCTTTTCCCAAAATCCCTGCTCATAGACAGCAAGCCTGCATGACAGGTTCCTGCCATCTTCTGCCCAAGCCGGCCTGTCAAAGAAAAAAACTACATCCCCATCCTCTGCGCGCTCTTTATGCTTTATCGGAACTGGCAAATATCCGCCATCTTTCTCAATATATAGTTCTGCCTGTCCGTCCACTGCCAAAAACATGCCGCATTTCAGGGAAAGCAAATATCCTTGTGGCCCTCTATCCGGCACAGCCACCTCATAGTCCTCAAAATCACAGTAGGAATGCTGCTGCCTCACTTCTATCTCATTAAAATACATATCCTCAATCAGGGGCGCCACATCATAATCATTTTCCACCAGCGTCACGCGAATCTGGTATGCCTGGTATTCCTCATCTTCCACCATCTCCTGCGGCAGGTGAAAGCCAATTTTGCCGCTCTGCAAAAAAGCATACGTTGTATCGAAGTCCACCGGCAGTTCCTCCCAGCCCTCTTTGGACTGGTATTCCCATCTGAGCCGCGCCAGCGGAATGAAATCTCCTTCGATTTTATTGCGTGCCACCTCATACTGTGTGCGGATGCCAAAAGATACTACAGTCTGCCCATCCTGGCTGAACGCACGGTCTATCACAAAACAGCAGCAATTTCCCTCCTCCGGCCACTCCCCAAACGGATACAGGCGCATATGTTTTTCTATATCATTGCCGATATTGACGTAACGGTCCAATGTCTCCCCGCGGAGTATGTATGCCCCGATGAGTTTCAGCGGATGGAGCCATTCTTTTTTCACAGTCTCAAATTCCATATCTCCTGCCAGAAAACGCGTTCCCGCCAGAAGCGGAAAATGGCGCGCAGACAATCCCGCCTGTGGCTCTGCACTCACAAACCCTCTTGCCGGTAAGGCACGGCGCAGCGAAACTCCCAGCAGCTTTAAATACTTCTGCCGTTTCCATCCGCAAAGCTGGCTGATATGGTACTGCTGTATCTCTTTGAGCCATGCAAGCAGCCCAATCAGCATAATGCCCGGGTCCGACTGGTTGTAATTCGTCCAGTCCGGGCATTCTCCCGGTATCTGAAATACCGCGTCCGCCTCAATTTCCCTATAAGATTTGTCATCCAGATTCAAATTATAGAACATTGCCCATGCTCCTTTTTCCTATATTCTGTCAAGGCTCTGCAACCACCTCATGAAAGCCGCTTCTGGGCAGCCGGTAAAATGGCAGCAGCCGTTCCTCGTTGACTTCATATTCCTCAAACCGCCCGCCCCGGTACTTACGCAGCGATAACTGGCTGATATACTTGACCCCCTCCACCTGTTTCAAGGCATGGGTAATCTGGTTTTTATCGGGAAGCACGCCGATTTCCCAGCCGTCTCCGTAAAAATTCCCATACAGGGGATTCAAGAAACGCTCCAGTTCCTCCCGCACCCTTTTGGTGGCAGCAAAGATTTCCTTTTCCTGCGCCAGCTTAAGCGCCACTTTCACATCCAGCCGTATCAAATCCGGCATCACAATATGGAAATGCCCCAGATTGACAATATTCTGGTCCATGCGCTCTGACAGGTAATCATATATCTTCTTCCTGGTCCGCTCAAAGATATAAGAACTCTCTCCATAATCTTTCGGAAGCACCACCAAGGTAATGGCCCCCTGGCTGCGGCTGCCATTCTCATCATACCCGGCAAAACATTTTACTTTGCAGATGTCCCTTGTCGCCTCCCTCGCCAAATCCTCGTAATCACTGGCGGAAACACATCGCCCGCCATGGCGCAGGAAACCGGCGCTCCTTGCCACAGCCTCCATAACCTCTTCATCGGCAAGCCCGCATACCGTTGCCATGGGGTTATAGACACTGTTGATAAAACCCACTGTGCGGTCAAGCTGGTTAATCTCGCCGATGGGGACGTTCCCTTTCTCCCCCCGGCAATAGCTGTATTCCACATGCACCTCGATTTCACCGTGCTCATTTTTACCAGCCGCCTCCATATATTTGGGGAAAATAAGCGTTCCCTCACGCCTGTCCGCCATATATTCTTTGCGGATGCCGCTGCCCTTGCTTAATTCTTCTGCCTCTGACCACAGTTCCCACCTGGCATTTTGGCTGTCCCTGTAATCTTCTTTGCCCAGCACCCATACCTGCAGACTGCAGATGTCCCCATAAGAAAGCTGTATGCGCTTATCCTCAGCATGAGGCCAAAGCCCGAACGATTCTTCCACGGTCTCAACGCCTAAAATGCTGGTAGCATTGGCATAAATCCCTTCCACTTTGGGGCAGTTATCCAAATCATCGGACAAATCTTTCTCATTCCCTTTGCTGAGGCGGATCCAGAACAGTTCCTCCCCAAACAATGTTTCGCGTTTGCTGTCCCTGCGCCCATACCAGGACACCATGCCGGTATGCGCAAACCCTTTCGTGCCATCAGCAGGGTGCATCTCCTTCCAGCCTTCCTCTGACAGGTATTCCCATTTAATGTCCGGCAGGCTGTCCTGTACGCTGTCATGCATGACAAACAGAAGCTTCAGCGGGCCGCCTATAGGCGGCTGCGCAAATCCGACATAGCAGGATTTCTGTTTCTCTGCCAACGCCCTGCATACCGGAAAGGCAAACCCTTTGGCGCTCATTTCCTCCGCCGAATAGCTTAAAAGTTCCATATTGTCCTGCTGAAAGATAACCTCCGGCTGCAGCGGTCTTTGCTGATAACTGTAACTCAGGGAAAAATTGCCAGCCACAGGGGCAATATAGGCGCCTTTTGTCTTATACGCATTATTCATGCGGATAATCCTCGCACGTATGCAGTAGTTCTCCGCCGAATTGACCAGGACCTGCTGCATATCATGCGGACAGGTAAATTCCATGCGCCTGCGTACGCCTTTTTGCCCATCTTCCACGGAAAACAGATTTGCATACCTGCCGGAGACCGCCAGCCGCTTCCAGCCAAAACCATTGTAATATTCCCATATGACCTCACGGATTGTGATGTCGTATTCCTCCTCCGGCACAAACTCCTGTTTGCGCATAATCCGCTTCCAGGCTATCTTTACCCCCGCTGCAATCTCCTCCAGCGGAATCCTCACAAAGTCCAGGTCAAATTCCACGCAGACATGCGCCCCCGCTTTGGCAAATATCTCTCCGCTGCCGATATAACATTCATCGTAGAGAGAGGGGTTCTCGCCAAATGCCAGGAATTCCTCAATTTCCTGGTCCGTCCCCTTTACATTGATGAAATCCGGCTTACGGCCCAGGCATTCCGTTGCCAGCGATACCTGCCGCAGATAAAGCCTGGAAAAAAACGCCGCATCAAGTATTTCCATGGAAATCACATGCAGGGAAGAGAATTCCTCAGCAGGTGCAATCCCCTGCTCCCCGCCGGCAAGCTTAAAACAGAGCTTTCCCTCTTCATATGTATAATCCGTGATACGCTTATATCCTTCCTGCGCCCCATAGTAAAAGCGGACACGCGAGGAGTCGCAGAATGCCTGCCGCAGCTGTTCCTCATCCGTCCTCTTATCCGCCGGCACAAAGGAAAGCTGGGCACTGGCATAGCTTGTGACGGAAAGCTCCTGCCCAAAGCAGAAAAACAGCCGGTGTCCCTGCAGGTTCTCAGACCCTCCCTGAAATAAAAAGAACGATGGCGTAAGCTCCTTTTTTCCATCAAAGAGGTCATAAATTGCATCCGCCTTGGGGTCTGCAAGGAAAATCCGCCCAATCTCCAACGGCCGGACCAGGACTTCCTCCTGGGTCTCAAACACCAGCGGCTCGTCCTCCGTCTGTGCAAGCAGCCTTGTTCCCCTGGGAACCTCCGCCTCCCCATCATAACCTTCCGGCAGCCCAAATACCACAAATCCCTCTGCCGGGCTCGCAGGATAAAGCTTTGCCCCCACCCCATCAAAAAAGGAAAACAGGTCTCCAGCCACGGACATATTAAATTTTTTGATATTGTCATACATCATGTCAGCAAAGATGGATGCCAAGGCAGTTCCGGCATCGGGCTGGCTCTCATCGTACCGCCACTCCGGGACATACTGTTTCGCACATTCCCTCATATAGCTGATGATGTCTTTCTTTGACATTCTCTCCATCTGCGGAATATCCATAGCTGCTCCTTTCCCTATTCCCCTTCATTGATATAAAAAGGATATACCATATTGTACTGGTTGTTGGTAGAACGGATGACATAACTTACGTTTATCAGCAAAATCCCATCCTCAATGCGCTCATCGCTGACCTCGGCATTGACCTCTGTAATCCTTGGCTCCCAGCGGACTAACGCATGTTCCACCTCCGTCTTCATGGAATAGAGCGTTGTATAATCCGGCGATTCAAACGCATAATCCTGAAGCCCGCAGCCAAAATGCGGATGCATCGGCAGCTCCCCCGGCCTCGTGCCGATAATGATACGGATGGATTCTCTTATGCTGTCTTCATTGGATGACATTTTGATGCGCCCGGTCGCGCCGTCAATCTCCACCGGAAACTTCCAGCCTGTCCCCAGAAATGCTTTCACGCTGTCCCATGCATTCATACAGGCACCTCCAAAATCAATTTATTTTCACCATGCTGCCTTTTAACTGCGCCATTCCTGACGCCTGCAGCCCCATTTCCCCATCTGCCTTTACTTTCACGCTGGTTCCCTGGATGGAGGTCGTCTGCCCCTTAAGCTTCAGCTTCTGCTGTGCGTCCGCCTGTATCGTGCCGCAGGTCAGCTTGATAGTATCCGCATCTGCTTTCATGACTTCCTTGGTCCCTATCGTGACGGAAAACTCTTTCTTGGCTTTCAGCGCCATAGTCCCATTTTTGCAGTCCATGATTATGCTGTTGCCTTTCTCCTTGTCCTGCACATGGATGGCTTCTTTCTCATCGTCCAGAAGAATTTCCAGACCCTTGGGCGTATTTACCGTAATCTTTTCCTTACCCTGTGTCTCAGTGAAAATAATTTTATGACCGCCCTTGGTTATAACGGTCTTAGTCTCATTTTTCTCACTGGCAGCCCCCTCCGGCAGCTTATCTTTCCCATTCCAAAGGCAGCCCAGCACCACCGGCATGTTCATGTTGCCATGGATGAATCCCACCAGGACTTCCGAGCCGATTTCTGGCAGCCAGTAATTGCCGAATCCATTTCCGCCATAGCCCGCCATCACCCTCACCCAGTCAGAGGTCTTTTTATTTTCTTCCCCCATAAGGTACTCTACTTTTATCATGCCTTTATGCTGCTCATCCCAGATATCTTTGACAATGGCATTGAGCAGCCCTGGGGCTGTCACTTCCGGGTATGTCTTGTCTTCCGTCTTACCTTTCAACAGCTCATCATAAAAATTCAACGTTTCCAGCCTCCCACTTCAAAAGTCGTCCGGTAGCCATCGCCGCTAAACGAATGCTTCACTTCCATAATATCATACGTCCCATCAATCAGCCTACTGTCGCCCTTTTTTATCTGTACCCTGCCCCCCGGCTGGATTTCCGGGATTCCGATACACACCCCGGTCGCCTGCCGCGCCTGTTTTTTCATCTCATCCGCTTTGTGCTCGGCGATTTTTTTGGCATCGCTGTTATCCTCCACCGCGGCATCCATCTGCGTATCTTCGCTCTTCACAAGCGATTTCTGCTTATCGTCTGCCTTGACCTTTACCTCCGCCGTTACTTCCTCTTTCTTGTCCGCATCCTGCCCCATGATTGTTATGACAACGTCCTGGAAAGACGCCTTTCTCTGGAAAGAGATAAAATCTTTCGCCCACTCCATCTCCACCGTATAAAACAGTTCCGCCGATATATTCTTAAAATAGAGTTTCCCCGCATGGACAAAAAAGTCCCGGTTCCCTTTCCGGCACAGTTCTTCTGTGATAAAATCATAATCGCTGCCGTTTTGGATAATGCATTCTGCCTCAAGTTTGTCTGTTGCATCTACATCTGTCGACTTATACGCAATCTTATATTTCTTTACCACTTCATTAAAAGCATCCGAATAGCTTTTTACTTTGTGTGAAATATTGCTTTTTTTGCTGCCCATCATCATCCGGCGGACGTCCACCGCCGTTACCCGCACGGAAGGGTTTTCCGAAAGCTCATACGTGATTTCGTCCACATATCCGTAAAACATGGAGGTCAGGGAGGAACCATAGCCCATCTCAATATCCACCAATTTTCCCAGGATAAAATCAGAACTGACGTCATCGACAAAGCTGCGTTCTTCCAAATCATAGACATTTGTCAGGCGGATTACCGCCGCGCTCGCCGCAGACTGTGACAGCGTGACTTCCACGGATTCCACGGCATAATCGCTTTGCCCAATGAGGTCAAATCCATCGCTTTTCACCTTCAGCGCCGGCACCATAAAATTTTTATATTTTGTTGCCAAACTTGACATCGTCACCTTTGCCATCTCTATCCCACTCCTTTATAAATCCTTATATTGCCGGAAGCTTCACCACCTGCCCCGGCTTGACATCCAAAGGATTCATAATCCCGTTTGCCCGGGCAATCACTTTCCACATATCCGGGTCTCCATATTCCATGTTGGCTATATCCCAGAGCCCTACCCCCTGGCGGATGGTGCGGTATTTGGTGCGGTCGGGGGATTCAAACGGCGACTTCCTCCTGGTATCATCGGGAGATATCAGGGATTTAAACGTCAGGTTTACCTTGGCACGAACCGGCATCCCGCTCTCCGTAAACATCGTATAAGTATGGTTAAATTTCGTCACAACGCCTTTAAATTTCAGCGAACCCCACTTAAACGTAACTTT
>CANOHX010000145.1 GCA_947565885.1 uncultured Lachnospiraceae bacterium | reverse complement strand
CCCTCTAACCGCATTGACGCGGTTATGTGCAATGGGGAGCATGTGATGATATCCAGGACGTATGCGTCTGATTTCCGAAAAAGGTTAAAAGGAGGCAGAGAAGATGGATAAACGCAGGAAAAGGCTGTCTGTATGGGAGCATTACCTGGCAAATGAAATAGCAATTGAATTTAAGGCATGTCTCTATTTTTTTGCCATTTTGTTTTTCTACTGTATGTATCGGCTGCTGATGGGGAGCGCACATGCCAGCATCCTCCATATGGCGGAGATGATTTTTCTGACTTACGTGATGGGCTATGTACAGGTTTATCTCCTGGCAGGATTTGACGAGGGAGAATGTCTGGGCGTGAAAGAGAGCCTGTATCTTGTACTTTGTTCGTTTATTTATGCGGGAATCTCTTTTTGTGCGGGCTGGTTTGGCAGAGAGGTTTGGATCAGCATTTTATTTTTTGCTTATGTGGCGTTTCTCTATGTTTGCGTTTTCCTTGTCTATAAGTCAAAGCGCAAGATAGATGATAAGATTATGAATGAGAATTTAAAAATATTTCAGGCAAGGAGGGCGGAACATGCAGAATGTGATTGAGATTGATAACCTGACGAAGAATTATGGAAAACACCGGGGAGTGGAAGAGGTGAGTTTTGCAGTGGGGGAGGGAGATATTTTTGGTTTCCTTGGTCCCAACGGAGCTGGCAAATCCACGACAATCCGTTCCATGCTGGGTTTCATAAGGTTTCAGTCAGGCAGCATCCATATCTTTGGCAAAGATATCCGTAAGGACAGGGAGGAAATTCTTAGGGAAATTGGCTATATGCCCTCGGAGACGATGTTTTATCCGGCGATGAAGGTGAAAGATATGATTCAGATGGCTGCCGATGTGAGGAAAAAAGACTGCCGCAAGGAGGCGGAAAAGCTCTGTGAGCGGCTGCAGGTGGATGCAGATAAGCGAATCAGCGATTTATCCCTGGGGAACCGCAAAAAAGTCGGCATTGTCTGCGCCATGCAGCACAGACCGAAATTATTTGTATTTGA
Organism: uncultured Lachnospiraceae bacterium; assembly: GCA_947565885.1. Lineage (GTDB taxonomy): Bacteria > Bacillota > Clostridia > Lachnospirales > Lachnospiraceae > Petralouisia. The sequence continues at coordinate 6,580 of CANOHX010000145.1, read as the reverse complement.
TGAGCCTACCAGTGGATTGGACCCGCTGATGCAGAGTGAATTTTTTAAGCTGATTCAGGAGTATGTGAAAGAGGGGGCGACCTGTATGTTGTCCACCCATGTCCTTTCAGAAATAAAAAGCTACTGCAGGAACGCGGCAATCATGAAAGAAGGGAAGCTGCAGTGCGTGGATTCGGTCGCAAACCTTACGCGGACCAATGCCAAGAGGGTGAAACTGCTCCGGGACGGCAGATGGGAGAGTTATATTTACGAAGGGGACTTGATTGAACTGCTGCAAAAGCTGGCCAGGCAGGATATTGAGGACATTTTGATTGAAGAGCCTTCCCTGGATGAAATATTTATGCATTTTTATTCCCGCGAGCAATGAGCCAAGCAGCCGCGCTAAGTGCCCTGTGGGTATGCGCGGATATTTGGCGAATGATACGAGAGTCAGGAGGATTGCTGTGTTTACAATTTATAGACATGAGATGAGAGAATATGTAAAAAGCCTTGTTATCTGGGCGTTGTGCGTAGGGAGCGTGGGATTGCTGTGCATCCTGTTGTTTTCCGGTTTGAAAGAGAGTATGGCGGAGATGACGGAAAGCTTCGCTTCCATGGGGGCGTTTTCGGATGCGTTCGGCATGAGCCAGCTTAGCATTGCTACGCTTGGGGGGTTTTACGCCACCGAAGTGGGAACCATCCATGGGCTGGGAGGAGCCATGTTTGCGGCGGTTATCAGCGCAAACATGCTGTCCAAGGAGGAAGACGGGCATACCAGTGAATTCCTGTTTTCCCTGCCGATAGCGAGGGGCAAGGCAGTGCTGGCAAAATGGTCTGCCGTCATGTCCCATATTTTGCTGTTCAATCTGCTCTGTGTATCGCTGTATCTTGTGGGTATCTTTGTTTTGGGCGAGGACATGGATTTCCAGAGATTTTTACTGTACCATGGGATGCAGCTTTTGATGCAGTTTGAGATTGCCGGAATCTGCTTTGCCATGTCTGCGTTCCAGAGGAAAAATAAACTGGGGCTGGCGTTGGGGGCAGTGCTGCTTTTCTACGCATATGATTTGATGGCGCGTGTAATACCGGATTTGTCTGACTGCAAGCTGTTTGGACCATTCTCTTATGCGAACGCCGCGGACTTATTCAGTACGGGGGAAATCTATGTGGAAGCGGCAGCTTTGGGAATTGTCGTACTGGCTGCCTGTGTGGGCATTGCCCATGTGGCGTATGTGAGGAAAGATTTGGCGGTGTAGGGGGAGGCGGCGGGCTGCTTCCTGTGTATGTGCCTTAAATTTTTGCTACAACCTTAAAAACCTTTCATTTAGCGATGTAAAGACGCCTGATATAATTAATGATATTTAGTGGAAGGGATTGAGAAATCCTGCATTGCAAATGAAAGGAGAAGGCATATGAAATGGAAGAAATTACGCGGCGTGGCAAGTCTGCTGATGGCTGGGGCATTGATGTTTACCTCGATTCCGGCATCACCGGCGCCAGCAGTCGTGATGGCAGCGGAAGAAGGGGAGATGAAGGGGACGGCAGATAAGTGGAAGGATATGGATAATCCGACGCTTCGCGATTATGCGACCCCCTCGGTGAATTTTTTTAATTATGGCATGGGACCGGATTTGTTTGCGGATGAGTCTGACGGAGGACAGTCGTTCTGGAATGCGCATGGAGATACAGCGATTACTGCACGCCCCCAGTGGATGAAGTACGATTTTGGAACGCGCAAAGCAACGATTGCAGGAATGACCATCAAATTTTATGATGATAATGGCGGTGTTGTAACGCCGGCGAATATCACAGCAGAATATAGAAATGATGCCGGGACATGGGAAGCGGTTACGAGAAAAGGAACCTGGACATTTGAGGGAAATGTCAAAAAGACTTATGAATTCGAGGCAGTTACCACATCTGCCATCCGTGTGACGATGCAGCACACCAATAATATGCCGGTGGCGGTCTATGATTGGAATCTGATTGGTGAGGTACCGGCAGATTTCCCCAAGCCGGAAGTAGTGACGCCGGAAGAGGCAAGCCCGGACCTTAACTTACCGGATGTGGCAGTCTATGCGGTGCCGAGCGCACATGAGAACCATACGTCATCCTGGGAGAATTTAAATGGCATCAATGATGAAAGCTTTGAGCCGACACGTTCCGATGGCGGCAACGGCAAAGGCTGGGGCAACTGGGGAACTGGCCATGCAGCCGGAACAGAGTGCTGGCTGCAGTATGACTGGGATGAGGAAGTAACGACTAAGACCTTTCAGGTTTATTGGTATGGCAGTGATGCCGGGATGAAGATTCCGTCTAAGGTGCGGTTCCAGTACAAGGATGCGAGCGGCTCCTGGCAGGATGCCGAGATAAAGTCCCATAGGAAGAATTATTCTAAATATGACCAATATAACCAGATAACGATTGAAGAGGTTACTACCAAAGCTATCCGCATGTACATGACGGTTGCCGGCGACTCCCTTGGCGTATACCGCTGGAAAGTGTATTCAGATGTCAGCGATGAGTTCGTGGTAGCGGCAGCTGCTGGCTCATTGGAAATCCCAGAGGTCAGGAAAGGAAGGGTTGCCAGCCGTATCTGTGATAAGCTGACGCTTCCGGCAAAAGCTATGAATGACAGGGTAAATGTGACCTGGAAGAGCAAGAATACAGATATAGTTGCGGATGATGGTACAATTACACCGCCCTCGAAAGACACGAAAGTCACGCTGACGGCTACCTGCAGCAAGGCGGATAATCCAGATATTAAGAAAAGTAAGGACATTGAATTTCTGGTATTGTCTGACAAGGTGACAGAGTATGCGATGACCATTGACCGCACGAAAAAAGGAGTGGACATCAGCCAGGAGTTGTTTGGCGTTTTCTATGAGGATATCAATAGTGCGGCTGACGGCGGGCTGTCTGCAGAACTGGTCAAGAATAACTCTTTCGAGAATTACCAGAATCTGCATTCCACGACTTCGCCGGAAGTCAAGGGTGACCAGAATTCCTGGAAACTCCATTGGAACAGCAGCAATACGGCTAACTTTGTGGTGGAACGTACTTCTGGATTGAATCAGAACAATAAGAATTATGCCAAGATTACCGGAAATCAGATATTGTCCAACCACGGATTTGTAGGGAGGGCAACGTTGGATAAATCTGCAATGGCTATCCGCAATGGCATGAAATATGATTTTTCTATGTATATGAAGGCAGACAGCGCGTACGCTGGAACGGTGAAAGTGAAAGTTGTGGACGATGCAGGGACTGCTCTTACCAATGAAGCGGTTTTGGACTTGAAAAAAGACGGCACATGGCAGAAAGTTACCACGGCTTTGACCGGAAACGCCCAGAAGCTTGGAACTTTAGTGCTGACGTTTGAAGGGGCTAATGCTGCAGATGTTATGTACATTGATATGGTATCGCTGATTCCTACGGATGGCTATGGTTACGGCAATAAGAATTATTCCTACGGCGCAGGATTGCGCAAAGACCTTGTGGAGAAACTGCAGGAACTGAAGCCAAGCTTCATCCGTTTTCCGGGCGGCTGCGTCATTGAGGGAAGCTATGGCACAGACGGCTATTACAACTGGGAAGATTCCGTCGGTCCTCTGGAAGAGAGAAGGGCGATTGGAAGTTACTGGGGCAGTCCGTGGAAATCAGTCAGCTATGGCACAGCACAGGAGAATTACGGTTATATGATGTCTTATCAGTTTGGCTATCATGAAATCCTTACGCTGTGTGAAGATTTGGGGGCACAGGCATTTCCCATCCTCAGTGCGGGAATTTTCTGCCAGTTTACCGATGCGGCAAATGTTTCTGCCAGCGGGGAACAGCTAAAGCCATTTGCAGACCATGCGACCCATCTGATTGACTATTGCTGGGGAGATCCCAACAGTTCCGATGCGACACAGGCAGAGTGGGCAAAGAAGCGTGTGCAGAACGGTCATGCGAAACCGTTTGATTTGAATTATGTAGGTATCGGTAATGAGAACTGGGAAGAGCCGTCACAGGGCGTTTCCTATTATGCGAATTTTAAATGGATAAAAGATTATGTGGAAAAATATGTCAAAGAGCATTATCCTGACAGGAAGATTAATCTGATTTCCTCCGCGGGACCGTTCTATACCAGCCGTCCGGCGGCGTGGGAGTGGGTAAACAGCACGATGCCCGGAGAGACGCTGGTAGATGAGCATTACTATATCAACTATGCGGGGGATGGCGACAACACCCTTTTGAACGAGGATTATGTCTATGACAGCTACAAACGCCTGGATGAGGGCGGCAGCAATGTGTTTATCGGTGAATATGCGGGCCATCTGACCTCAACTACGGAAAATGTGCTTGACACGGCAATCAGCGAGGCTGCTTACATGACCGGCATTGAGCGCAATGGCGATATTGTCCGCCATGCCTCCTATGCGCCGTTATTTGAGCGCGAGGGCTGCCGTGACTGGGATTACAACCTGATTAAATTTAATGCTTTTGAAAGTTACGGTACGCCGAGTTACTATGTGCAGACCATGTACTCTAATAATTACGGCAAGCATATCATTGATACGACTTTGGAAGAATACAATAGCGTTACGGCTGCTTTTGACAAGAAGCCGGGACATCAGACAGATTTATATTATGTGAGTTCTGAGGATGATTACTATCTCTATACGAAATTGGTGAACCATGCAGATTTCTCCAAGGAGATTACCCTCAATTATCCGGGTGTCAAGGATGGTTCTGAGGTGGAACTCATTTGCCTGTCCGGCAATGCCATGGACATGAACACGATGGAGAACCAGACCAAGGTTGCGCCAGTCACGACCAAGAAGACGCTTACTGGGCAGACCATGACGTATGAAGTGCCGGCAATGTCGCTCACTGTCGTTAAAGTCAATCATACAGAGAAGCAGGAAGAGAAGCCAATTGAGAAACCGGAAGAAAAGCCGCCGGTAACAGCAAATGTATCAAAAGCTGGGCTTAACAGTTCCATTGCAGCATCATCAGACAAGAAACAGATTGATTATACGCCGGCAAGCTGGCAGAAATTTGCTGTTGCGCTTGTAGCAGCGCAGAACACTGCAAGCGATGTGAAAGCGACGCAAGCGCAGGTAGATGCGGCAAAGAATAATCTGGATGCGGCAGTCAAAGGGCTTGTACCTCTTGGTACATCCTCTACGAAGAAAGTAACCTTGGGAGCGGGTGAAACATTCTCTGTCAAGACTAAGAACTGTACCTATCTGAGTTCGGATGAGAGTATTGCCACAGTCAACGATAAAGGCTCTGTAAAAGCGAAGAAGATGGGTTCCGTAACTGTCAAGGCGATTCCGGCAGCCGGTAATAAAGCAAAAGTATTTGAGATTACTGTAAAGAAAGCGCCAGGGAAGATTTCTAAGGTTACGTTTAACAAGAAAGCGGTGAAAAAGAACAAAGTAACTTTGAAAAAAGGCAAATCGGCAACCTTTAAGGTGACGTTGCCCAAGGGAACGGCAAGCAAGATTACATACACTTCCTCTAAGAAGAAAGTTGCCACGGTGGATGCCAAGGGTAAGGTGAAAGCGAAGAAGAAAGGGAAGACTGTTATCACCATCAAGACATTTAACAAGAAGAGCAAAAAGATTACGCTTACAGTAAAATAAAGCATAAAAATGGGGGCTGTGCATGGAGAATCTGTGCACAGTCCTGTTTGGCATAAAGAGGATTTTGTTGAAGAATAAAATAATATGTGGTATTCTGATAACACAAATGTTTAAAGGAGGCAGCGTATGGCTATTAATTTGCAGAAGGGACAGAAGGTAAGTCTGGAGAAGAAATCTTCGGCGGGGCTCGGAGAGATTCTTGTTAATCTGAACTGGAATTCAAAGCCGGTAAAACAAGGCTTTTTCTCCAGTTTGATGGGTGGAAATAGAGGAATAGACCTGGATTTAGGATGTCTGTATGAATTGAAGGATGGAAGAAAGGGAACGGTACAGGCATTAGGCAACTGTTTTGGTTCTCTCAATCAGCCGCCGTTCATTTCTTTGGACGGCGATGACAGGACGGGCGCAGCCGTTGCGGGCGAGAATCTTCGCATCAATGGCAATAAGATTGCTGAAATTAAGAGAATCCTTGTCTATACGTTCATTTATGAAGGGGTTGCCAATTGGAAACAGGCAGATGCGATTGTTACGATTAAATATCCGGGCGCGGAGGATCTTATCGTTAAGATGGATTCTTATAATTCTTCAAATATTATGTGTGGCCTGGCATTGTTCGAGAATCAGAATGATCAGACGTTCAGCGTGGAGAAGCTTGTCCAGTTCTATCCGGGGCATGAGGCTTTGGATAAGGCATACCGTTGGGGCATGAAATGGAAAGCTGGAAGGAAATAGAGGATTGATTTACCAGGAATTATGGGAGAGACCTGTTTTTGAGGGTCTCTCTCTTTTTTTACTTTATAGGATTCGGGTGTCAAAAGGTAATTTTTTAACTATTTACTGGCAATTTGCACAAATAAGCACAAACGCTGTAGGAGGAGGGCAAATGCGAAGCATTTCTTGAATGCACTCCGACGGAGGCTGTAAAAAATCTTGTGTCTATGAATTTTAGACTTTCCTGATAAGAATTA
>CANOHX010000144.1 GCA_947565885.1 uncultured Lachnospiraceae bacterium | reverse complement strand
ATAAGGGAAGTAAGGATAAAGAACTGATTCAGTTTGGGCAGGAGGAATCCCATATTCGTACAGTTGTTGAGAGGGATGGTCTGGATTACCAGATTGACATGCATATTAAGAAGAATAAATCTAAGGGGATTGCCATTAACAAAGTTCCCATTAAGAAAGCAGCGGAACTCTTTGGAATTTTAAATATTGTTTTTTTTTCACCGGAGGATTTAAATATAATAAAAAATGGTCCTTCAGAGCGCAGAAGGTTTCTGGATATGGAACTTTGCCAATTGGATAAAATTTATCTGTACCATCTGACAAAGTACAATAAGATTTTAAACCAGAGGAATAAGCTGCTGAAAGATATCAATTCCAAGCCGGAACTGAAAGATACGCTTTCTGTCTGGGATATGCAGCTGATAGATTACGGAAAGAAAATTATAGAGTCAAGGCAGAGATTTATTGCAGAACTGAATGGAATTGTTAAAACTATCCATCGCAATATCTCAGGAAATAAAGAGGAATTGAATATCCGTTATGAGCCAAATGTAGAAGAAAGATTTCTTGAGCAGGAACTTAAGAAAAATCAGGAAAGGGATTTGAAATTTGGCATGACGTCCGTAGGACCTCACAGGGATGATATGTGTTTTATGGTCCATGAGGTTGACATCCGTAGATATGGTTCACAGGGTCAGCAAAGAAGCTGTGCGCTTTCCCTGAAATTATCGGAGATTGAATTGGTGAAGAAATCAATCCGGCAGACGCCGGTGCTCATATTAGATGATGTTCTGTCAGAACTTGACAGTAACCGGCAGAATTTTCTGTTAAATAGCATACATGATATCCAGACAGTCATTACCTGTACCGGGCTGGATGAATTTGTAAAAAACAGGTTTGAAATAGATAAGGTTTTTAAAGTAGTAAATGGAACTGTGATTGGGAGTGCAAGAAGCGTAATATAGGAAATGGAGGAACCAGATGAGTACAGATGCAAATACGAATACAAATGCAGAATATGGTGCAGACCAGATTCAGATTTTGGAAGGGTTAGAAGCAGTCCGCAAACGTCCCGGTATGTATATTGGAAGTACTTCCTCACGGGGACTTCATCATCTTGTATATGAGATTGTAGATAATTCCGTGGACGAAGCCCTTGCCGGTTATTGTGATACTATTGATGTAAGCATTCTTAAAGATAACTGTATCAAAGTAAAGGATAATGGGCGCGGCATTCCGGTAGGAATTAACCACAAAGCCGGGCTTCCAGCGGTGGAAGTAGTATTTACGGTCCTTCATGCAGGCGGCAAATTTGGCGGCGGCGGTTATAAAGTATCCGGTGGATTGCATGGTGTGGGGGCATCTGTTGTAAATGCTCTCTCCAATTGGCTGGAAGTTGAGATTTACAATGAAGGAAAAATATATAAACAGCGTTATGAGAGAGGAAACAGCATGTATTCCCTTAAAGTAGTAGGGGAATGCGAGCCGGATAAGACGGGAACCCAAGTCACGTTTTGCCCGGATGGCACAATTTTTGATGAAATTGTCTTTGATTTTGATACTTTAAAACAGCGGCTGCGGGAGATGGCTTTCCTCACCAAAGGCATAAAAATCCGCCTGACAGATGAGAGGGAAGGCATGGAACAGGAAAAGGAATTCCATTATGAAGGCGGCATTAAAGAATTTATTACTTACCTCAACCGCAGCAAGGAGGCCCTCTATGAGAATGTAATTTACTGTGAAGGCGAGCGGGACGGCGTCTATGTGGAGGTTGCTCTGCAGCATAACGATTCCTACAATGATGCGACCTACAGTTTTGTAAACAATATCACAACGCCGGAAGGCGGCACGCATTTGGCAGGATTCCGTAATGCGCTTACCAAGACATTTAATGCTTATGCCAAAGCAAATAAAATCCTTAAGGAAAATGAAACAGCTCTTTCCGGTGAAGATATCAGGGAGGGTATGACAGCGGTCATCAGTGTAAAAATTGCCGAGCCGCAGTTTGAGGGGCAAACCAAGCAAAAACTTGGCAACAGTGAGGCAAGAGGGGCGGTAGACGGTGTTGTCAGTGAACAGCTTACTTACTTCCTGGAGCAGAATCCCATGATAGCTAAGGCAATCTGTGAGAAATCTTTGCTGGCTCAGCGTGCGAGGGAAGCTGCAAGGAAGGCAAGGGATCTGACAAGAAGGAAGACGGCTTTGGAAGGGACATCGCTTCCTGGTAAATTGGCTGACTGTTCCGATAAAGATCCCAAGAATTGTGAAATTTTTATTGTGGAAGGAGATTCCGCAGGAGGTTCTGCCAAAACGGCAAGAAGCCGTGCGACCCAGGCAATCCTGCCTTTGCGCGGCAAGATTTTAAATGTGGAGAAGGCAAGGCTCGATAAGATTTACGGCAATGCAGAAATTAAGGCTATGATTACGGCCTTTGGCACGGGAATCCATGAGGATTTTGATATATCCAAGCTGCGTTACCACAAGATAATCATTATGACAGATGCCGATGTGGACGGCGCGCATATCAGTACGCTGATGCTGACATTTTTATATCGTTTTATGCCGGAATTGATTAAGCAGGGGTATGTATATTTGGCAAAACCGCCGCTTTATAAGATAGAGAAGAATAAAAAGGTATGGTATGCCTATGATGATGTGGAACTTAACAATATATTAGCAGAGATAGGGAGAGACAACAGCAATAAAATCCAGCGCTACAAAGGATTGGGGGAGATGGATGCAGAACAGCTCTGGGAGACTACCATGGATCCGGAAACCAGAATTTTGGAGAGAGTTACCATTGATGACATGACTGCGTCCGAAATTGATTTGACCTTTACGACCCTGATGGGGGACAAAGTAGAGCCAAGGCGTGAATTCATTGAAGCAAATGCACAGTATGTGCAGAACTTGGATGTGTGACAGGAGGAAAATGAATGGACGACACAATTTTTGACAGGATTGATGATGTTGATCTGAAAAAGACAATGGAAAGTTCCTATATAGATTATGCCATGAGCGTAATTGCTTCCCGGGCGCTTCCAGATGTCAGGGATGGTCTGAAGCCTGTGCAGCGGAGAATCCTTTATGCCATGATTGAGCTGAACAACGGACCGGATAAACCTCACCGTAAATGTGCCCGTATTGTCGGCGATACTATGGGTAAATACCATCCTCACGGCGACAGCTCTATTTATGGGGCTTTGGTAAATATGGCGCAGGAATGGTCGACGCGTTATATGCTGGTGGATGGTCATGGAAATTTTGGTTCTGTGGACGGTGACGGCGCTGCGGCAATGCGTTATACGGAAGCGCGTCTAAGCAAGATTTCCATGGAGATGCTTTCGGATATCAATAAAGATACCGTAGATTTTGGACCGAACTTTGATGAGACGGAGAAAGAGCCTCTTGTTCTGCCTTCACGTTTCCCCAACCTTTTGGTTAATGGAACAACCGGAATTGCCGTGGGAATGGCGACAAACATTCCTCCTCATAATCTACGTGAGGTTATTGGAGCAGTAGTTAAAATTATAGATAACCAGATTTTGGAAGACAGGGATACGGAGATTGAAGAAATCCTGGAGATAATTAAAGGTCCTGATTTCCCTACAGGGGGAATGGTTCTGGGAACTTCCGGTATTGAACAGGCTTACCGCACTGGGCGCGGTAAGGTCAGAGTGCGGGCGGTAACAGATATTGAGCCTATGGCAAATGGCAAGAACCGTATTGTTGTGACGGAACTGCCTTATATGGTAAATAAGGCAAGATTGATTGAGAAGATTGCCGATATGGTCCGTGATAAGCGGATAGATGGAATCACAGACCTGCGAGATGAGTCAAACCGGGAAGGGATGCGTATCTGTATTGAGCTTCGCCGGGATGTAAATCCCAATGTGGTACTGAATCAGCTTTATAAGCATACCCAACTGCAGGATACGTTTGGCGTAATCATGCTTGCCCTGGTCAATAATCAGCCGAGAGTGCTGAATATTAACGATATGCTGGGCTATTACCTCAAGCACCAGGAGGAGGTTGTTACCAGAAGGACAAAATATGAATTAAATAAAGCGGAAGAACGTGCCCATATCTTGGAGGGATTATTGATTGCGCTGGATAATATTGATGAGGTTATCAGTATTATCCGCAGCAGCGAAAATGTCCAGCTTGCCAAATCAAGGCTTATGGAACGTTTTGCGCTGTCCGAAGCACAGGCACAGGCAATTGTAGATATGCGTCTGCGTGCCCTCACAGGTTTGGAGCGCAGTAAACTGGAAGCAGAATATAACCAGCTTATGGAATTGATTAAGGAATTGAAAGCGATTCTTGCTGACAGGAAGAAATTACTGGGCGTCATCCGTGAAGAGATTATGCTTATCTCCGATAAATATGGCGATGACAGAAGGACTTCTATAGGATATGATGAATATGATATTTCCATGGAAGATTTGATTCCAGTCTCCAATACCGTGATTACTATGACAAAGCTTGGATATATCAAGCGCATGAGCGTAGATAATTTCCACAGCCAGAACCGCGGTGGGAAAGGAATCAAGGGTATGGAGACGATTGATGACGATTATATCGAAGAACTTCTGATGACGACTACGCACCATTACCTGATGTTCTTTACCAATACCGGAAAAGTGTACCGCATGAAAGCCTACGAAATACCGGAAGCTGGAAGGACAGCAAGAGGTACGGCAATTATCAATCTTCTGCAGCTGCAGCCAGGTGAAAAAATAACAGCGGTGATTCCGATAAAGGAATACAAAGAAGACCATTATCTGTTTATGGCGACAAAAAATGGGATTGTCAAGAAAACGCCGATTACGGATTATGCAAATGTGCGCAAAAAAGGGCTTGCCGCAATCAACCTCAGGGAAGAGGATGAATTGATTGAAGTCAAGTTTACGGATAATACAAAGGATATCCTGTTAGTGACGAAGTTTGGGCAATGTATCCGCTTCCATGAGACAGATGTCAGGAGTACCGGAAGGACTTCTATGGGCGTAATTGGCATGAATCTGTCAGACCGTGATGAAGTCGTGGGAATGCAGATGAACACCCAGGGTGAATATGTGCTGATTGCTTCGGAGAAGGGTCTTGGCAAACTGACGAGGATGGAAGAATTCTCTCCGCAGAACCGCGGAGGCAAAGGCGTTAAATGTTATAAAATCACAGAGAAGACAGGCAATATTATCGGTGTCAAAGCTGTGAACCGCGAAAATGAAATTATGATGATTACGACAGAAGGAATCATCATCCGCATGAAAGTTGAAGGAATCTCTGTTTTAGGGCGTGTGACTTCCGGCGTGAAGCTGATGAATCTTGCAGATGATATCACCGTGGCAAGCATAGCCAAAGTCCGTGAAGACAAATCCCTGATGGAGAATACCGAAGAAAGTGAGATACTTACCAAAGAGGAAGAAGAGTTAAGCCTTAAGAGAGCAGAAGAAGCAGCGAAGAAGATGAACAGCCCTGTGGAGGATGTTAATGGTGAAACTGTGCAGGACAATGACATCATGTCGAAAGCTGGAAGAAAAACTGTGCAGGACAATAATAATTTGTCAGGAGTGACCGACAACAGTCAGATAGAAGAACTGATTGCCCGGGCAGAGGCTGACCAAAAAGAACAGAATACAGAAGAATAGAAATATTGAACGTCGCACGAGCGAAATTTCTGTAGAATATGGCAGATTTGATTTTGGAAAATTGTAATGTCCTATGAGATATCGTTTCGTGCGGCAATTTTTTATCTTATAAGAAAGTAGTCGCAGAGCGATTATTTCTTCTCTTATAGGAAAGACCTTGTCACGCTAAAGCGTGAAAGTTTCTTCCTATAAGAGAACAAACAATTATGCGCACTCGTGCGAGAGGTATTAGTCGCTAACGCGCCGTCCTAAGGAATCCCCCAGGCAAGCCTGGTACCCCTTAGGACCAATCCGCACTCGGCGCGTCAAAGTGTGCAATCCCCTCATGAGTGAGGGGTTATGGGAGCTGAAGTGGGCTTGCCCACTTTGTTCTTTCATTTAAAATGATAAAAAATTATTTTTATGCAACATATTAGAAAAATGATACTCTTTATAAATAGATTCTATAAAAATGAAGGAGAAAATGAATAAAGTTATGAAAATTATAAAAAGACATTGGAAAAAATCAATTTTATACTTTTTGTTATGTTTACAGCTATGTATTTTTTCATGTGGTAAATCTGTAAAAGTTACATCGGCAGATATACCAAAAGAAAATAAGCTGTCATGTGTTGCTGAATTTGTTACTTTTCCTTATGAAGAATTAAAGGAAGAATCTGCTATCATAGTAAAGGTAGAGGTTCTTGATGAATTGTCTTCCGAGAACAGCCTGACAGATTATGATGAAGGGTATGGATTGATGATAAGATTTTGTGCAGTGAGGTCAGTGCGTGTGTTAGAAGTATATAAGAATGACAGGGAATTGGCTGTGGGGGATGAACTGCAAGTACAGGAACCTTGTGCAATCTATAAACTGGATGGCGAATACTATCAAGATACCATGGATGATACTCCTCCTTTGCAGAAAGGGGATACTTATATTCTCTTTTTAGATGATGGAACAGAAAATATGAGCGGGAAGCCAAGCATTATCTCTTGCCAAAATGGAATGGTTGAGTTAAATCAGACAATTTCAGATGACGGATTTTTTGATGTAAGCGTCAAAGCGATTGTAGAATATGAAAGCGATATGCCAGAAGAAGAAAAAGAAAGTATCTTACAGGCAAAGGAAATTTATGAAATGAATCCATCAGAATCAGAAAAAAAGGTGGATATTCAGTTGGAAACAGGTAAAGGGGAAGTTGATATATCTTTAGGGATGAAAGAGGAAAAAGAGGGAGTAATAGGGATATCTATTGAATAACAGCAGATTTGGCAGAAATTATCTTCTAAATGGCTATGTGGAAACGCATAGCCATTTATTTGTATATAATAACATATAATACTTCACAACCTTTTACTTTTTTGTTAAAATGTCACTATATTAAATAAAAATAAAATAGGAGGTCTATGGAGAGCGTGAGCAAAATGCAGAATAGCAGTATTATAATTTGTGCTGCTTTCTGTGCTGTAAGTAAAAGAAGGGAAAGGAGAGAAGTATTATGAAATGGAAAAAAATGAAAAAAGTTACAAGTTTTATTCTTTCAGCAGCGCTTATTATGGGACTTTTCCTACCCATGGAGAGTTTGAAAGCTGAGGATAATCTGCTGGCAGGTACGGAACTGCTGGCTCATTATGAATTTCAGGATGGAGGGAAAGATTCCTCCGGCAACAATAACAATGCCACGATTGGCAGCGGAGTTACTGTGAAAGATGGAGTTGCATCCCTGCCGGGCGGAGATAAGAATGGGAGCGAGTACATAACCTTGCCAGAAGGTATGTTTGACAAGCAGGACACATTGACAATCACTATGTGGCTTAAGGACAATGATCCCAGGGAAAATTGGCTGGCAGCGTTTTTCTTTGGCAGCAAGAAAAGCAGCAAGGGCACTCCGGCAAATTATTATTATTTTGTTCCCTGTGAAAAGCAGCATAATACGCTGAAACTGGTAATGACTAATTCTTTGAATGAAGATAATCCGTCTTCAACGGAAAAAGGCTTTCGCGAAAGTGAAAATACAGAGGCTTATGTTGGCAAATGGACACATTATGCA
>CANOHX010000143.1 GCA_947565885.1 uncultured Lachnospiraceae bacterium | reverse complement strand
GTCACCTGCCAGCTCGTCGGAGGGCATTCAAGAAATGCTTCGCATTTGCCCTCCTACCTTTCAATCGGTAACGGCACGCTCCGCTTTGCGTCACCTGCCAGCTCGTCGGAGGGCATTCAAGAAATGCTTCGCATTTGCCCTCCTCCTTCACTGCTAATCATCCTGCAAATATTCTTTCATCAGTTCCTTTGCTTTGGCGAATCGGGAGCGCAAGGTAGAAGCATTGGTCTTCAGCAGCGCGGCAATCTCCTTTAACGAATACCCTTCGTAATAGTACAGGTATAAGACAACCCGGTATTTTTCCGGCAAACCCATCATCGTCTCATATACGTCTGTGTATTCTTCTGCAACATTCTCTGCTTCTATGGGTTTCCCAGACTCCAGGCAAATCTCATTTTTCCTGCGGCTGCTTTTCAGGACATCCTTACAATAATTTACTGCTGTCCTTATCAGCCATGCCTTCTCATGTTCTTCGCCGTGAAAAGCTTTGCCATAATTCATCAGGCGGATAAATGTTTCCTGCGCCGCGTCATAGGCATCGTGGGAATTCCCAAACCTTACCAGACATATTCGCCAAACCATATCATAGTACTTTTCATATGAATCCATAATTTCTTGCTGCGTACGCCTCATATTTTATCTCCTTTCACCAATAACACGATTCGTATCAGCATTCTGTCCAAGGTGGCAAAAATTTCACAAAATTAAATACCCCACTGAAAGCAATGGGGTATTTGCAATCACAAAACTGAACTGTCACCGTAAATTATTATTATCCACACACGCTTTCACTACCGCGTATTCTTTGTGGGAAAGCCCAAAAATATTTGCCACCTTATTATCTAAAATCTCATAGTCTTTCTCAATCAGTGTATCGTCAGACGGCGCAATCAGCCTGTCGGCTAAACGTATGACTTCCTGCTGCCTGTCCTCTTCCACTGCCGGAATCGGAATCTGTTCGATGTGGGAACGCAGGACTTTCTTGGACTGAAAACTTTTTTTAAAATAAAACTGCGCAGCCCTCGAATTGAGCACGGCAAGAATATATTTCATCTGCAGGCCTTCTATCTTCGGTATCACTACATTGCAGCTGTTTAAAGACAAAGTCTGCCTGTCATCATACGCAAATACCAGCTCGCCGCTGATAAAACGGTATAAGAGTTTCTGCGGCGCCTTGTAAAACTGTAACGGTGCAGTCTGCTGAAACAACTCCGGTTTGTAGACAATGTAATTACCTCCTTTGTTATATCGGAATTTATGTATATCCGCACCCTTTAACACCACTTCATTATCAGCAGTTTTTACATGAGAAATATATTTTCTATTATTTCCTGTCACAATCCCCAGCGCAAATACGGCATGTCCGGCAAGCGTCACCTTATCACTGACATGCTCTATTTTCTGCAGTATCCTATATTCCTCGTCAGTGACGGTGAAGTTAAAACATTCTTTGCGGACCCTACGTTCCTCGGCAACCGTAAATACGCGATCCCCATCTTTCACGGTCATGCCCATGCAGCTCAGTGCCTTGTGGTCATGAAGCACCTGCAGGATAATGCTGGGGCAATTCACTCCATCAAACGCTTCTCCCAGAAATTCCAGATATTGCACGGAACTGCCTTCCATCAATAAGCCGCGGATTGGCATATGCGCCCTCACATTTAATATGGATTCCGGCAGCACGAAAGACAACGCGCCCCCGCATTTGAGATTGGAAATTGCCTGCTCCGTAAAAACATCATAAGATTCGATATTTTTTGCCTGGGCACAGACGTACTTTTCCCTCAGACGTTTCTTTTCCTGTTCCGTAAATTCATAGCCCCAGGGAGGGTTTCCGATAATATAATCAAAAGATTCTTCCATGACAAATGACAGGTAATCCTTTTTTCTAATATTCTCATAAAGGATTTCTTTGCTTGGCAGCCCAAACTTCAACGCCAGATTAATTCTGGTGATACACACACCCACCTCATCAATGTCACTGCCATATATATGCTCCAGACTTATTTCCTCTGGAAGCTGAAGCAGAAAATTGCCAGTCCCGCAGCATGGGTCGAATACCGTCTTTGACCCTGCACGATTTTCCCCGAACAATCTGCCGACTAATTTCTTTACAACGCTGGTAGGCGTATAATAAGCGCCTGTGGATTTTCGGTTCCCCAGATTCTTACAGGAAATATAGAGCAATCCCAGAATATCCTCCGTCTTCTCATACTGATATTCCACTGCAAACCATTGTGGATATCTTTCCATGCAAAGCAAAGCTCCCGCCTTATCCGGGAGCAAATCATCTATCAGAAAACCATAGCCATGCAAGGGAAGTTCCCCCCTTAGATATCGGGATAATACACTGTTGCCAAGCAGAACAGGACTACCCTCATCCTGCGCTGTGGGAAGAACGCCAATACCTTCCTTGAACGCCTGAGAAATATCAATGCCCTCCCTCTGCATGATAAGCTGCAAGGCACATTCTGCGAGCAACGCCCGCAGTTCCATATCAGCCAGAACCGCTTCCCCACTGCAGACCGTCTCCCAGAGATGCCGAATCTTTGGCAGATTAACAGAGGCAGCAGTAATATAAGATTCATAGATACTGCTGCCTGAAATATATTTCTTATTGCGCCTGTTCTTTAAGGCGCGGTTCTTCCCTGTCATCAAATCATTCTTAAGCTGGCTGACATACTCCTGCGTGAATAGGGGCAGACCGTCCATTTTAACCTGAGGATTAAGCTTTCCAAGCCTTAACCAATTCCTGCCAGTGGGAAGTGTGACAGAAAGTTCTTCACACACCTCCTGCAATGTCATATATCTCTTATCCGCATTGGACATATATCATTGATTCCTCACACTTTCTTATTAAATATTGACAAGTCCTCACTCTCCTCCATACTGAAAAACTTCGCATGGTCATTATGTGGGAATAAGAGCTCCATATAAAGGCTTCCCAACAGTTCCTTCACGGTATCTGTATCCACATTCTGGATTGGAAGTTCCTCAACCTCCAGCTTGCCTAAATTGTCGAGGACAGCCTCTATCTTCTGCTTATCCGGAGGAGCCTTCTCTAACGGCGGCGCTGGCGGGACAGGAACCAACGCCGTCCCTGCCTGTGTCTTCCTAGGCTGTAAGATTTCCTTGGTCTCAGGTATTTTATAGACAATGTTTTTACATGTCTTTTCAAAACATTCTGGGTCATATTTCGACAGATATTTCAAATCATCCATCGTCAATGTGCGGTTGTTGTGGATTTTAATGTAAATATTTACAAGACGAGTATCTTTTCCCATAAGCCAACCCCCATTCTTTTTCTTTTATTATACTGCCTAAATGCCGAAAGTACAATTACTTCTTTGCCCTATATCTGCAGTGTCCATCTCCTCCACAATCGCATCTAAAATCTTATCTGCCGCCTGTGCTTTCGTCATCTTCTGCAAATGCCTGGTCTTATCCGCCGTAATTAAAGTAATCACATTCGTATCAGTCCCAAATCCAGCTCCTTCCACCTTAAGGTTATTTGCCGCCACCATATCAAGATGCTTCCTGTCAAGCTTTGCCCTCGAATTCTCTTCCAGGTCGCGCGTCTCCATGGAAAAGCCGCAGAGAAATGCTTTCAGTTCTCCCTTTTCTTTCCTGCTGCCAAGCTCCCCCAGGATATCCCTGGTGCGCTCTAACTCAATATGGGGCGTCCCTTCTGATTTCTTAATCTTGTCTACTGCTACCTCTGTTGGACGGTAATCCGCCACCGCCGCTGCTTTGATAATAATATCGGCGACAGAAGCGCGCGCCATGACCTCCTGATACATTTCTTCCGCAGACACCACCGGCACCACCTCCGTAAACATTGGCGGTTCCAACGATGTAACTCCGCTCACTAACGTCACCTGAGCCCCCCGGAGCATCGCCTGGCGTGCCAGGGAATACCCCATTTTACCTGTGGAATGGTTGGTGATGTAACGCACCGGGTCTATTGCCTCCTGCGTGGCCCCGGCAGTCACCAGGATTTTTTTCCCCTGCAAATCTTTCTCATAGGCAAGTTCTCGTTTCACATACTCGACCAACACTTCCTCCGAAGGCAGCTTGCCGTCTCCCAGGTCTCCATTTGCCAGCATTCCATGTATAGGCAGTATTATAAAATAGCCAAATTTTTGTAATTTCTGCAGGTTATCCTGCACTATCGGATTGTGGTACATATTATGATTCATCGCCGGCGCCAGCAAAATTTTGCATGTACATGCCATCACGGTTGTCGTCAGCATGTCATCCGCAATTCCCCCGGCAATCTTGCCGACCAGATTCGCGGTGGCGGGTGCAAGCAAGACCAGATCCGCCTGTTTTGCCAATGCCACATGCTCCACCGAAAACTCAAAATTACGGTCAAACGTATCTATCAGGCATTTGTTACCGGTGAGGGTTTCAAAAGTGGTCGCCGTAATAAAATTCGTTGCATTTTGAGTCATCAGGACATGCACCTGGCAATGAAGCTTCTTCAGCATACGTGCCACATTCGCCATCTTATAGGCCGCAATTCCGCCAGAAACACCCAGCAGCACTGTCTTTCCCTCTAACATCTTCCATTTCCTTTCTGCAAATCAGTCCTGCATCATCGTAACATCTTCCATTTCCTTTCTGCAAATCAGTCCTGCATCATCTCTCCATGTTTCTCGTAAGCAGTCACCTTGGAAATCTTATTTTCCTCATCTACAAATACCACCTTGGGCCGGAACTCTCGTGCCTCCTCCGGCGTCATCTGGGCATATGCCATAATAATGATATGGTCGCCGGTCTGGACCTGCCGCGCGGCCGCCCCATTCAGGCAAATCATGCCGCTTCCCGGCTCTCCATCAATGGTATAGGTCTCAAACCGGCTGCCGTTTTCGATATCTACAATCTGCACGTTTTCATACTCTAAAATCCCAGCCGCTTCCATCAGTTCGGGATCAACCGTGATGCTTCCCACATAATTTAATTCCGCCTGTTTCACGACTGCACGGTGGATTTTGCCCTTTAACATTTTCAAATACATTGGTACGCTCCTTTCCTACATCAGCCAACAATAGCAGCTCAGCTCTTTCCAGGTAATTTTGAACGGACTGGCTTTCTATTTCTTTCCATGGAGTTCTGAATCGTTACATCTCGTTATCAATCAGCCGCGTCTTCCCTATATAAACTGCTGTTGCAATCAATGCCTTGCCCTTTATGATATCAATGTTTTCCAGAGAATCGGGATTGACAATCTCCACATAATCAACCTTGGCGAGGGGCTCCGTCTCCATATTTTGTATGATGGCCGCCTTGACTTTGGCAGCGTCCCGCTCCCCCTGTTCCATCATCTGCTTGCCCAGCAGCAGGGATTTATGTAAAATCAATGCCGCCTTGCGTTCCTCCCCGCTCAGATACGTGTTGCGGGAACTCATGGCAAGCCCATCCTTTTCCCGGACAATGGGACAGCCCACAATCTCAATATCAAAATTCAAATCGCGCACCATCCGCCGAATGACTGCAAGCTGCTGGGCGTCTTTCTGCCCGAAATAAGCCCTGTCCGGCGTCACAATGTGAAACAGCTTGGAAACAACTGTGCAGACGCCCCGGAAATGCGTAGGCCTTGTCTTGCCGCATAGCCCTTTCGTCAGTTTATCCATATTTACAAAGGTACAGCTGTCCGCAAAATACATTTCCTCCGGCTCCGGATGGAAAATCAAGTCCGCACCTGCCTCTTCACAGATTGCAGCATCCCTTTCAATGTCCCTTGGATAGCTGGCAAGGTCCTCATTAACCCCAAACTGTGTAGGATTGACAAAATCACTGACTACTACCCTGTCATTTTCACTTACCGCTTTTACAATCAGGCTTTTATGCCCTTCGTGGAGATAACCCATAGTGGGAACCAGCCCCACGCGCAATCCTTCTTTTCTCCACCCCTTGACAATGGGGCGCAGCTCCTCTATCGTCTTGATAATCTGCATGTCCTGCCTCCTGATTTAACTAAAACCTGTCCTAATATAGTTTCTCTATCACATCATCATCTATTTTAAAGGTATGTTCCGGCGCCGGAAACGCCCCAGATTTAACTTCCTCAATGTACTTCCCAAATGCTTCTTTCATCATCGCGCCAATCTCTGCAAACTGCTTGACAAACTTGGGTTTAAAATCACCGAACATGGCAAGCATATCCTGATATACGAGCACCTGCCCATCACAGCCCGCCCCTGCGCCGATACCTACCGTAGGGATATGTAACTGCCCGGAAATCAGTTCTGCAAGCTTCGCCGGCACGCATTCCAGCACCACCGCAACAGCCCCAGCCTCTTCCACTACCTTAGCATCTTCCACTAATCTCCTGGCTGCTTCTTCCGATTTCCCCTGGACTTTGAATCCGCCAAAGGCATTTAACGACTGCGGCGTCAAGCCGAGATGTGCCACTACCGGAATCGAAGCGTTGGTGATTGCACGGATATGTTCCGCAAATTCTCTGCCGCCTTCCAGCTTTACCGCCTGTGCCCTTCCTTCTTTCATAAGCCGCCCTGCGTTGCATACGGCATCGTAAACAGAAGTCTGGTAGGACATAAAAGGCATGTCTGCAACCACAAGGGCATTGCTCACGCCTCTCGCCACTGCCCTCGTGTGGTGAATCATGTCCTCCATCGTCACGGAAATGGTATCCTCATAGCCCAACATCACCATTCCCAGGGAATCTCCAACCAGAATCATATTAACTCCTGCCTCGTCAATCAGCTTGGCCATAGAATAATCATACGCGGTCAGCATTGTCAGCTTCTCGCCCTGCTCCTTTGCCTGCCGGATAGTTACTACCGTGTTCTTCATGCTCTTTACCTCCTGTAATGCACCCATTATGAAA
Organism: uncultured Lachnospiraceae bacterium; assembly: GCA_947565885.1. Taxonomy (GTDB): domain Bacteria; phylum Bacillota; class Clostridia; order Lachnospirales; family Lachnospiraceae; genus Petralouisia. The sequence continues at coordinate 854 of CANOHX010000143.1, read as the reverse complement.
TTTTAGAATGTGAATTCTTTACTGAACGCGTAAATTGGATAGGCAAGAGACGTTTTTTGTCTCTGCCAAATTTGGGAACACATCACTTGAAAATGATACAGTTTCTTTCCAGAATACCGTTCACCAATAATGTAGCATATAGAAGAAAGAGTTGCAAGGGGAGAATGGTTTGAGTTTCCCCATTTTTTATAATAACCAATATTTCAGCGCCAAAAGGTCTTGCTGCCTTTGGCAGCATAGACATCTTGCACAAAAAGCGTCTGGAAAGCCAGTTTTCCATAGCGCTTTTATGAGCAAAGTGTTTCCATCATTATATGATGGAAACTTTTTGGCGCTATGAATTACAAAATGGGGAAACTCAAAGAGAATGGCTTAAGTTACGCTCTTTTGCGGCTTCTTTTTACCGGCTCCTCCCCAATTCTATGTTCAATGGAGAATATAATTGCCATTTCCCCCGCCAGAAGGCAGAACACCGCCGTTCCTCCATAGGAAATAAATGGCAATGGAATACCAGTATTGGGCAGAAGCGCCAAATTGACACAGATGTTAAAGATAGCCTGCAAGGTAAGGTGCGCAAACACGCCCAGCCCCAACATTCCCCCAAATAAATCAGGTGCGGACACCATAACCCTTGCGATTTGGTAAATCAGGTAACCAAACAGATAGATTAACACCAGAGCCCCAATAATCCCCAGTTCCTCACAGATAACAGAAAAAATCATATCGTTCTCCGCCTCCGGTATCTGCCCTAACTTCTGTATGGAACCACCAAGCCCTTTGCCAAACACACCGCCCCTGCCAATCGCATACAATCCCTGCAAAGTCTGGTGTCCCTGGTTAGCTGCATAACGTTC
>CANOHX010000142.1 GCA_947565885.1 uncultured Lachnospiraceae bacterium | reverse complement strand
CTTTTTTATATAAATCTTTTTCATATGAAAGCCAGTGCGTAACGCACTGGCTCTCCTTCTATTTATGGAATCCTTAGGCACTTCATAATAGTTATTGGAATTTCTCATTCCCAAGACGGATATTCATATATTTTGTATAAGCTGCAAAGGCTGCCGGAATGGGATAGCGTTCTTCCGAATCTTTGACCTCCACAAAAAACATCCCGCTTTTGTTCTCTGTCAATTCGTCAACCCGGATAACATAACCGGTCATATGCCACTCTACATGGGAAAAAATATGTTTTGCGGGTTCTAGTTTCTGGATACGCAACGGATTTAATTTCTGTTCTTTCACCCATTGTAACGCAGCCTCTTCAGACAAATGCCCGGATGTGTTTGGAAATTCATACAGGCCTGCCAGCAATCCCCGGTTTGGGCGCTTGTGTAATACGACTTTCTCTCCGTCACGTATAATAAATACCGTTTTATCTTCTATTTTCCTGGGCTTTGCCTTACTTTTCACTGGAAACTCCTGCCAGCGTTCCAACCGTTTCGCCTCACAAAATTCTTTCCATGGACACTCTTTGCATAACGGCTCACCATTTGGTACGCAAACCGTAGCCCCCAATTCCATCAATGCTTGGTTGAATCGGCTTGCTTCTTCCTGAGGCATAATCTCCTGCAATGCTTCCTCCACCTGGGTACGCACAGACTGCTTCATGATATCAGAACTATCCGCCGTTACCCTGGAAATTACCCGCAGGACATTGCCATCCACTGCCGGCACTGGTATTCCATAGGCTATGGAAGCTATTGCTCCCGCTGTATAATGCCCAATCCCCTTTAACTTCAGAAGCTTTCCATAATCTGGCGGAAGCTGCCCTCCATACTCTTCCATGACTGTCCGCGCTGCCGTCTGCATATTGCGCACACGGTTGTAATAGCCAAGCCCCTCCCAGAGTTTTAAAAGCCGCTCCTCCTCACATTCCGCCAAATCACTTATTGTAGGCAGTGCCGTGGTAAAACGCTTAAAATAAGGCTTTACCGCTTCCACCCGGGTCTGCTGCAGCATGATTTCAGATACCCATACCCGATAAGGCGTTGGCTCCTCCCTCCAGGGCAGGATGCGGGCATTGGCACGAAACCAATCCAGCAATGGTTCTGTAATTATTTCTAGCGGAAAATTCTCTAACATGATAACCTCAGTTCTTATTTTATTTCCATTGTCTCTATCCAGATTATATCATGTTAGAACAAAGCGGACAAGCCCACTTCAGCCCCCTAGCCCTTCAATCTTGAGGAGATTGCACACTTTATACAACCATGTCCGGACGAATCATGGGAAGACTGCATTATCACTTATCAGATTCCTGCCACCTTCCCTCAGCAAAAGAAATACTGCATTCTTTGATATCCCGCCGCTGGCCGATGCCAAGCGTGGAAAATATATTTGATAAATGTTTTTTACTGTAGCTTCCGAAATGAACAGCCTTTTCGCAATCTCCGCATTTGTCTCATTCTGAATGACATGGAAAGCAATTTCCACTTCACGTTTCGTCAGCCCCAAATCTTGCAGACATTGGCGATAATCCACTGCCGTCTGCAATATTCCCGCTGACTTTTGATCTGACAATTTGCCAATCTCCGCATTCCCATCTATCACCAAATGCTCCCCCTGCCTGGATTCCTGCAGGATTATCCATATACAGAAACCATAGAGGATTGGTCTGCAGAAAATGGCAACCGTCTGCAGATTGCCAATCCCTTTCTCTGTGGCGTTCATATTTAAGAACAAAAGCATAAAGGTCTGCAGCAATCCTGCCCATACCGCATTTTGCCCAATCCTTGCTTGTTCCTTTTCTAAAAATTTTTTCACCCTGGAAATTATCTTTGTTTTACCCGCTGCCTCCGGCTCCTGCCTTTCCTTATCTCTGCCGCCTCGCTCCCGCATGGAGGGCAGCAGCAACAGAACCGTCCCAAACAGCACCAGCAATAACTGGCGCAAATCAAAGAGAAGCCGCAAATCAAACTTGAGGAAAACTGCCATCAAAACAAGGTACAACAATATTCCTATGCCCTTTTTCATTATTCGTTCTCCATAAATTCAGATATCTTCAGCTCTAATTTTGCTTCTATGGGAAGCAATACAATCGCTATGACAAATGCATAAAACAACGGACAGATTGCCACTGACAGCCCCGCCATCAGAGGATGGATTTCCACCGAGGAAAAAGACAACAGCTGCATAATCCCGACCAGAGCACCCACTGTCCCCGCAAATAGAGAACAGCGTATCAGATATAACAAATATCCCTGAAAATGTCTATACTTCCCAGGGAGTATTTACAGTAGTATCTGCTTATTTCTTTCTTCGATAAGACAAAAAGTATGTGGATTACCCCTTTATTTTCTCTCCATTCCCTGCTAAAATAAACATATTAAAGCATTGAATTTTACATAGGGGAGATGAAAAATGAACGAAAAGGACATAAGATTTCCACTAAATCTGTTCTGCAGTTTGATGCTGTTAAGTTTGGTTCCGTTTCTATATACGCTTGTACGAACAAATTTGATTGCAGACATACCCTCTACAGACGGATTGGGCATTGCCGGACATATTGAATGGTTTGATTTAATCAACGAGACCTTACAGGCATTTCTGATTATGCCGCTCTATGCACTGCTGAATAAATGCATACAGGATAAACAGAAATTCAAAGAGCGCGTTTTCCAGACTTTTTTGATTGTTAATGCCATCTATCTGCTCTTTTCTCTTGCAATACTTGTTTACTGCAACCATATTGTATCGACTATGGTCACTGGTCCTACCTGCGAAGTAACAAGTTATCTTGAATTAGAAACAGTAGGGTTTCTCATTGCAAATTTTGTCTCTTTCTCCAATGTGTTATTCGTTGTCAGGGAGAAAACCATTTACATCTATGCAATGGTAATTTTCAGAACATTATTTACAATTATTGGCGATTTATTTCTGATTCCAGAATTTGGCGTAAACGGCATTGCCTATTCTAATATTGCGGTGAATTCCGTATGCGTCGTTTTATGCCTAATCGCTGTATTTCGGGAAAAATTATTTTCGGTTTCCTTTAAATTTGAGAAATCATTTATAAAAGATTATTTGCTCATAGGCTCTTTCAGCGGATTTCAAATATTATTAGACAATGTTATCTATTTTTTCATCGTATGCAAAATGGTGAACGCCGTAAAAGAACAAGGAAATTATTGGACCGCAAACAATATTATATGGGGACTGATGTTAATTCCCATCTCTGCACTGGCAGAAATTATAAAAAAAGACTGCAAAGGTACATTGCTCGCGAGAATAAAGCACTATCATATTATCATACTTGTAACGTTTCTTTGCTGGCTGCTTTTCATCCCCCTATTAGAACCATTCCTAAAAAACGTTATGGGAATTGACAACTTCCAAACGATTAAGCATATATTAGTACTTTTAATACCATTTTACCTCGCCTACAATTACTCTGTTTTGCTTGACAACATATTCATTGGCTACGGCAAAACACAGTACTGTTTTTTCAATTCGTTAATTGTAAATCTGATATACTATCCAATTGTGTATGGACTGGTGCTAAAAGGCATATTTACGCCTGATATGACTTTCATCTGCATGATGTTTGGTTTCGGTATGGTCACGCATTTGGGTTGCAGCATAGCCTGTTTCATGATATTCAAAAAAAGCCTTGGCAAAAGAAAGGAATTTTAAAATGCAGAAAACAGGAACTTTTCAAAAGATTTCGGAAATAAAGGAGGACCCCGCCATGACACATAGCGAAAAAAGGCTATATCTGATTGAGGAGCTCTTATCAGAGTTGCCGCAACATAGAAGTATGGAAATTCCAGATGATACAGAGAAACAGAAACGGCTTCTTAGAAGCCTTATGAACATACGCCCCCCGCGTCCGATTGGAAAGGATTTTCTAAGAGTGCAGGACGAATATCTAAGTGCAGAGGTTGGGGAAAAAGGGATTACCGACAGTGATGCCCTGCCCACATCTCCTATCAATCATAAACTTATACTTTGGCGTGGAGATATTACCACATTAAAAGCAGATGCAATTGTAAACGCTGCTAACAGTGCTTTAAGGGGATGTTTCGTACCTTGCCACTCTTGCGTGGACAACATCATTCACAGCGTCAGCGGTATCCAGTTGCGTTTGGCTTGTGATGAACTGATGACAGAGCAGGGATATGACGAGCCGACGGGAAAAGCAAAGATTACGCCTGCTTTCAACCTCCCATGCCGTTATGTCTTGCATACAGTTGGACCGATTGTGCATGAACAGCTCACAGAACAGCATTGCAGACAGCTTGCGGACTGCTATCGGTCATGTTTGGAGCTTGCAGCCAGTAATGGGCTAAAAAGCATTGCTTTCTGCTGTATTTCCACTGGGGAATTTCATTTTCCGCAGAAAAAAGCGGCTGAAATTGCCGTTCAGACAGTTTCAGACTTTTTACAGACGGATACACAGATAGAAAAGGTCATTTTCAATGTTTTCAAGCAGGAAGATTTTGATATTTATAAATCTATTTTGTATGTTTGAGTATTTCAGCACTTCCTTATATGATGTAGTTAAGAAACGGAGACGCTTATTCTTATTGATTTTTAAGAATAAGCGACTTTTTTGCATGTAGCAATGATCCAAGCGGAAATGCTTGCATTTCCATCTGGCGGCTGCCACGGTCAGCGAGATGTAAACAAAGCAGATGCATCAACAGCAACACCTCTGCCGAAAGCATATACATCTGTAGACATTCGTGTATAGGGTTAGCGGTCTTTCTGTACTGGCTGGAGGTTTTTACATAAATAAAAGGAATGTATATATTAAAGGTAAAAACATTTACATCTATCTGCAATGCCGATGTCAGGCGGCTTTGACGCAAGGGCGTGAGGAAAATCTATGATGCACAAACGATAAAAGGGAATCGGCAGGGACAAGCTGATTCCCCGCCTTTGATTACGAAACACCCGCTTTCCGCCCAATATAACGACAGACTTTATTTTTATACGTGACATAATTAGCGCCAAATTCTTTCTCTAAATACTGCTCTTCCTGCAGAATCTGCAGGTGGAGCATGAGCATTGCAAATACAGAGCATAAAAGTAACGGCAAGTTAAAAAACATCAGCGCCAACCCTATGTATACACAATCAAAACCCAGAAATGCCGGATTCCTGCTGATTTGATAAATTCCATCTGTTATCATTTCCGTCTTGTCATCCTCCGCAATGCCCGCACGCCAGCTGTCTTTCATCGTGACAACCGCCACTGCAAAAATCATGTCTCCGACAATTGCCATGATGGAACCAGCCACCGTAAACGCCCACGGCAGCTTTGGTTTTACGCAAAATATGCTGGCTGCTTCCGCTGCCACGACCGTATAAGTTGCCATCTTCAATACGCATTCTATGTAAAATATCCTGTCCCTTGGCCTGCCCTTTGCAATCTGGTCTGTCTGTATTCCTTTCCTTTTCTGCAAAAGCATTTTGCCTATATAGAAGGCATAAAAAAATATGAGTATTGCAATTCCCAATAATTTCATGTGTTTCCCTCCTCCGCTATCATAAATAGCTATCCCAGATACTCCAACAGCGGCGACAAATATTTTTTGTCTGTCCAGTCACAGTTCTGCCCTACTGCAGACATCAGGGCTTTCATCCACGGTTCATAAGTGCTCGGGTCTTTTTTGGCTACTGACTTTTGCAACAGCCTGCATAAATTCCTGTCTATAAATTTCATCTTACTTTCATCCCATGCCCCGCGCCCATAAAATAGCGGAATATGCTGTAACTCACCTTTTAAATTACGCGACTTGATTTCCTGTAATGCATGTTCCTCATAGGGTGAAGCGCCCACGCAAAATACCGCCAGCTTCCTGCCCTTTAAACTGCCGATATTTTTCTTCAGAAATGACAGTCCTGCAATACCCGAAGCGTAAATTCCTCCGCAAAATACAAGCACATGATACTGTGCCACCTCGGACAAAACAGCTTTGGATGCCTGAACGCAAGCAAAGCCCGTCATCTCGCGCAGCCAGCCTGCATACTTTGCCGTTGACCCATACTTAGACTGATAAATAATGATTCCTTTTTCCTTCGCCAATTATGTCTCCTCCTTCGTCAACGCCTGATTCAAAAATGCCTCATAGGCAATCTCCTGCTGCGCATAAATTTCATCTGCTGAAATCCCAGGCTTTGTCACAGAAAAAATCGTGCCAATACCAATCGTATATATCAGCATATTCAGATGCAGCTGCTTCGCCCAGGTCAGGCTGATACCCAATTTATCCGCAATATATCCGGCAATACCCGGACCTGCTTCTGACTGATACAAATCATCCAAAGAACAGACGCCCTCTCTCTGGTGCAAAATAAATATTGCAAATAAATGCGGCTCTTCCTTAGCCAATTGGACATACGCCCTGCCAATGCTGCGAAATAAATCATCTTCCTCCATATGCGCTGCCGCAAATTCCTGCACAAAACCGCAAACCCGCTCTGTCACATCCATGCGCAGACCTTCCATATTCTTACAATAACTGTAAATAGGCTGTACTGAACACCCTATCTTGTCTGCAATATTTTTGACCATCACCTGTTCCATGCCGCTGCTTCTGGCAATTTCAAAAGCCGCATTTACTACCATATCCTTTGTTATTCTCTGTTTTGGCATCGCCAGTCCTCCACATAATCAACTTATATAATCCATTTATATAAATGAATTATTCCATATTTTTTCCCTGCTGTCAACACAAAAAAGAAAACGGAATGCCAAAAAACTTATTTGCTATCAGGCACAGATTTGTATTATACTTTGTGAAGCAGCCGCACGGCAATTATGGGGTGCAAAGGGGTATGGCATTAAGAACTGTCATTTACCAACTTACACAAAGGAGAAATATCATGTATTTACTGGAAAATTTGAAAGAGAGATATCTTGTATATTGCAGGACGCAGAAAGAACTGAACGCCAAAACCTTAAAAGCATACCGCATTGACCTTACCCAATTCATTACTTTTTCCGCTGCTTCCTTTGACCCATTTACCAAGGAAAATCTGAACGCTTACCTGTCAATGCTTCATGAGACATACCAACCAAAAACGACAAAGCGGAAAATCGCCAGTCTCAAGGCTTTTTTCCATTTCCTCGAATATGAAGAAATTTTAGAAAACAATCCTTTTAATAAAATCCGCCTTTCTTTTCGGGAACCCAAACGCCTTCCCAAAACGATTCCTGCCAATACGATTGAGGCGTTTTTGAATACCATCTACCATCAGGCACAGCAGGACACTACTCCCGTCAAGAAAAAGTCTACACTGCGGGACATTGCCGTAATTGAACTTCTGTTTGCCACCGGGGTGCGCATCTCTGAACTTTGCAGCCTGAAATATAAGGACATTGATATGGAAAACCAATCTCTGCTCATCTGGGGCAAAGGCGCTAAAGAACGCATCATACAAATCGGCAACCCAGATGTTATCTCTGCTCTTTGGGCATATATAAATGCCTTTCAACCGGAAATTTCAAATAGCGGCTGGCTGTTCGTCAACCGTCTTGGCAACCGCCTGTCTGAGCAGTCTGTCCGGCTTATGATTAATAAATATGTAAAAATGGCTGACATTTCCATGCATATCACACCGCATATGTTCCGCCATTCTTTTGCCACACTCCTGCTGGAAGCAGACGTAGATATCCGCTATATCCAGAGAATGCTGGGGCACAGCTCCATCACAACCACAGAGATTTACACCAGTGTCTCTATGCATAAACAGAAAGCCATTCTGACGGAACAATATTTTACCAGAGACTGGCTCAAAGGAAAATC
>CANOHX010000141.1 GCA_947565885.1 uncultured Lachnospiraceae bacterium | reverse complement strand
TCTTCTCTATCTCTCAGATATGGTAGTTGAAGATTACCGTGCGCTATCCCGGGATTCTTTCGCAGACAAAATTATAAGAAGGCTGCGCCAGGTATCGCCCCGGCAGGTTGTTGGGGTAATCTGTATGGCTGGCGCTGTCATCTGTTTTCTGGTATTCCTGGGCAGTGAGTACCATGACCAGAAGAAGACCAGAGAACTGGAGAAGATGAAAAACGAACAGGAGATTTCTGCAGCTTCCGATTGGATTTCGACGAGGTTTCTTGATACTATGGAAACCGATGAGACAGATGAGGAAGTTGTGGTGGCACAGACGGAGATAGTTGACAATGAGGTGTATGCGGCAGAACCTATCCAGGAAATCGGACCGCAGATTTTGCCGGAGTATCAGGCGTTATATGAGCAGAATTCAGATTTTGCCGGCTGGCTTAACGTGGAGGGTACGGGCATTGATTATCCGGTGCTGCAGGCAGTATCGCAGAGCAGCGACTTTTATTTAAACCATGACTTTAATGGCAAAGAGGACATCAACGGCTCCCTGTTTCTGGATTTCAGAAATAATCTTCAGGAGCCCAATGATAACATGATTATCTATGGCCATAACATGAAGTCCGGCATGATGTTTGGGGAATTGAAGCAATATCTTGAGCCATCATTTTGGAAAGAGCATAAAAAGGTAACTTTTAACACGATTTATGAGAAAGCAGAATATGAGATTGTTGCGGTTTGCCTGTCGAAAGTAGCCGAAGACGGCGCGGGCAATTTTAAATATTATGATTTCATTGAGGCTGGGAGCAAGAAAGCGTTCCGGCAGTTCGTGAAGAATATTAAAGAATTGAATATTATGGACGAGGAGTTAGAGCTCTCGTATGGAGATAAATTATTGACACTATCTACCTGTAATAGTTATACGGAAGATGGAAGGTTGTTTTTAGTAGCGAAAAAGTGTGAAAAGTAAAGGGAAGGTAATGCAAGGAGGACAAGAAGATGAAAAAATTTTTTAGCAAGTGTTTCAATGCAGTACTGATTGTAGCGCTCAGCCTAACCTTATGTCCGGCATTGAGCACGATGGCGGAAGAGGAAGTAAGCGAGTTCGTTATGAGCGATACGACAATTACGGGCTATAACGGACCGGGCGGCGACATCACGCTTCCTGCAACGGCAACGGCAGTTGGCGATTATGCGTTTGCCGGAAATGGCAATATTTCAAGCGTGGTAATTCCGGCGAACATAACCAGTGTGGGTTCCTACAGTTTTTCTGGCTGTGGCGGACTGAGCAGCGTGGTATTTGGCGGAAGCGTAAGCCTTGGCACGGGCGTGTTCTATGGCTGCGGCGCCTTAGGCTATGCAGAACTTCCAGGGGGGTTATCAGCTATTCCTGAAGAGACTTTTGATGGCTGCGGAAGCCTTGGTTCCGTTTCTATCCCGGATGGTGTCAGTTCCATCGGGGCAAGGGCGTTTGCCGGCTGCGGGAGCCTTGGTTCGGTTACAATACCTTCCAGTGTGTCAGAAATCGGCAGCAGCGCTTTTAATAATTGTACAGGGCTTTCATCCATTGTTATCCCTGATTCCGTCTCCAATATGGGAAGCGGCGTATTGTCAGGCTGCAGCGGTCTTGGTTCCGTAAGCCTGTCCGGCGGAATGGGCAGCATACCGGAACTTACGCTTTATGGCTGCAGCGGTCTGGGAGAAATCAATATTCCGGGTTCTGTGGGCAGCATTGGTTCTCAGGCATTTGGAAATTGTTCCGGGATTTCCGGCATTTCTATTCCAGCAGCTACTTCTTCTATAGATTTCAGCGCGTTTGACGGCTGCAGTAACTTGACAGCAGTTAACGTTGAGAGCGGAAATGGAAGTTACAGCACATTTGACGGCGCAGTATATAACAGCAGCCAGACACAGCTATTGTATTGCCCGGTAGGTAAATCCAGCTTAAAACTTCCAGATGGAATGACGACGATTACGTCTTCTGCCTTTGCAAACTGCCCATATGTGTACAGCCTGGAAATTCCAAGTTCTGTAACTACGATTGAAGCGGATGCATTCTCGGGAAGCGGAATCGGGACGGTGAAAATTCCCGAGACGGTTACTTCTATTGGCACACAGTCATCCTGGACGCCAGATGTAATCTATGGCTCCAGCGGTTCTGCAGCAGAGCAGTTTGCCAATGATAACGGGTATATTTTTGAAGCCACCGACGGTGGCAGCGGCGGAAAAAAGCCCAAGCCTCAGGATCCAGATCCTACAGACCCGAAACCTACAGATCCGAAACCTACAGACCCGAAGCCTACAGACCCGAAACCCAGCAATACAGGAAACACTGGCGGGGGAACAACCACGACTACTAAGGGAAGCACTACCACAGTTGCCAGGGCAACCGGCAGTTCTGCCTCCCGGAATATGGGAACCGCACAGGTACAGAGCGGGACTCCTAAGACGGGAATTGCATTTGATGCAAGGTATGTATTATGTGCAGGATTTTTCCTTGCAGGGATTTGCTTGGTAATTACCAAAAAGAAGAAAGATATGAAAGCATAATTTAGAAACGTTTTAATCAGCGTTTCCCAATATACTGAGACTAAAAAGCTGCGTTTTCCTGCAGCTTTTTTAGTTGCATTTTGCTTAATTGTTAGGGAAAGGTATTTATGCTGCATTTTTTATATGGAATCTCCTCAAATGTGAACTTTTCCCAAACTTCTAAAGTTTCCCTAGAAATAACCGATAAATAAATTAAATAAAGCACACAATAAAGCAATGAAAGCAGATTGTTTTATTAGGAAGGAGAGATTCAAATGCGTATAGAAGCATATAATCAGGTTACTCAGATTTATAATACCAGCAGAGCAGCTAAGTCCAAAAATGCAGAGAACGTGAAGAAGCGTGATGAAGTACAGATTTCCCGCACAGGACGTGATTATCAGGTGGCGAAAAAGGCAGTAGCGGAAGCTCCCGATATCAGGGAAGACAGGGTAGTGCAGGTTAGGAAGCGTATGGCGTCTGGTAATTATAAAGTCGATAACAAAGATTTTGCAGCAAAATTACTTGAAAAATACGAAGCATACTGCTAGAAATGAGGTTGTTGCGTGGCAAGCTTAATGGAAGATTTTATGAGCGTATTGGAAGAAGAGAATGAGGGATATCAACGTCTGACGGAACTGTCCAGAAAGAAGAAACAGATTATCATCGACGGTGATATTCCTGCTCTTGAGGCGATTACCGACCAGGAGCAGGAAATTGCCAGCCGGCTTAAGAATTTGGAAAATAAAAGAAATGAAGTTGTAGGTGATATGTCTATCGTACTTAGTAAGAAGCCAGAGGAACTGACGGTTACTAATATGATAGCATTTTTAAATAGACAGCCGCAGGAGCAGAACAAGCTGATTGAGCTTAGGGATAGGCTTAAGGTTACGCTGAAAGAGATGGCGGATATCAATGGGCAGAATGAAGCGCTCCTGCATCAGGCAATGGAACTGACAGAGTTTGATTTAACGCTGTTTCGCAGTATGCGTCAGGCGCCGACAACGGCGAATTATGACAATCGGGCGAACAATACCGGCGCTTTATTGGCGAACAGCGGATTTGATGCCAAGCAGTAAAGGAGAACATGAAATATGGCGAATGGAATGGGAAGCTTGTATATTGGTGCATCGGGATTGCAGAACAGCCAGAATGCATTAAATACAACAGCAAATAATCTTGCCAATGTGGAGACAAAAGGATATGTCAGACAGCAGGTACTGTTTGAAGACAGGCAGTATGTGACATTTGACAGGAAAGCGGCTATCAGCGACCAGCAGGCAGGGCTTGGCGTGAATATCGCGGACGTGGTACATACCAGGAATGCTTTTCTGGATCAATATTACCGCACGGAGAACGGCAGACAAAGTTTTTACGAGGCGTGCGCGGAATCTGCCCGGGAAGTGCAGACGCAGTTCCAGGAATTGGAGGGAGAACAATTCCAGACAGCGCTGCAGGAGTTCTGGGAGTCATTTGCAGAGTTTACGAAAGGACCGGAACTGGGTATTTACCAGACTTTGGTTGTCCAGAAAGCAACGCTGTTTTTAGACCGCGCACAGAAAATAGAGGAGAATCTGTATGATTATCAGAAGAACCTCAATTACAAGATTAATCAGGATATAGATAGAATTAATGATATCGGCAAGAAGATTCGTGATTTGAATATAGAAATTCTCAGGATTGAATCCGGCGGCGTGGAGACGGCAATGACCTTACGTGACGAGCGCGATAACCTGATTGATGAATTATCCGGCTTGGCGAAAGTGGATTTCAAAGAACGTGCGGACGGAACCGTGAGGGTGAAGCTTGAAAATGTGGAATTCGTGGATGAAATCCATGTCTACGAAATCAAAGGATATACAGATCCGGTGACAGGTTTCGTAACCCCTTATTGGCCACAGCTTTCAGACGTCGGCAGAGGGCGTTACACTTACATGTTTGACTATAAGAGCGGAGACATTGCCGCAGAACTGAATACAGATATTGGCGAACTCAAAGGGCTTATTATTTCTCGAGGCGATAAGCCGGCAAATTACCGGGATATCACCGGCATGGATAAGCAGAAATATGAGGATACCACCGGAATGTCTGTCGTGATGACCGCACAGGCAGAGTTAGATCAGCTTATCCATGAAATTGTGACATCCATCAACGACCTTTTTAGCCCTCTGACCACGGCAAGCTTTACGGCAATGGACGGAACCAGGTACAACAATGTCAAAGTGTGGGATGAGGAAAACGGCTGCGTGGGCACAGACGGACAGAAACCGGGGCGCGAACTGTTCGCAAGGCGTGGCTGTGACCGCTATAAGAAAGTAACGGCAAACGATGGCAAGGTATATTATGTATATAATGAAGAAGACATGACGGAGACAGCAAAGATGTATACCGCCAAGGGGATTGTCATCAATGAAGATTTACTGCAGTTAGAAGGCTGTCTGCCCCATCTGAAGAAAGATGGAGAGCCAGCGCAGGCTTTGGCACAGGATTTGGTAGAACTGTGGAACCAGAAAAGGCAGACTATCAATCCAAGCAATACGGACCCCTGTACTTTTAAGGAATATTACCGAAGGATGATACAGGATATCGGCACAAGCGGCAACGTCTATGAAGGATTGGCATCCGGTCTTGCTTCTGAGGTGGAAAGCCTTGAAAACAGCCGCCAGCAGGTGATTGGCGTCTCCTCAGATGAAGAATTGCAGAACATGATAAAATACCAGAATGCTTACAATGCAGCCAGCAGGTTTATCAACGTGATTTCCGAGATGCTGGAACATATTGTAACCCGGCTGTAAGTTGCGGAGAATATATTAGGAGGTAGAAAATGGCATCTACATTTTTTGGATTGACAATTGCGGGTTCCGCGCTCAATTCTTTTCAGGCGGCGGTGAACACAACTGCCAATAATATTTCAAATGTAAATACAGCAGGCTACACAAGGCAGCAAGCTGTCCGTCTTGCAGCCGAGGCGCTGCGGGTGAATGACCGCTATGGTATGGCTGGCAGCGGTGTTACCACAACGGAGATTATACAGACACGGGATTTCTATTATGATGTAAAATACTGGGATAACAGCGCCAGGCTGGGGCTGTTTGAAGCGAAGCTGTATTATGCGCAGCAGGTTGAGAATTCCATCCTTAATGATGATGCTGTCAAGGGATTTACTGATATTTTTGATGAAATGTTTGCGGCCTTAGAGGAGGTTAAGAAAGAGCCTGAAGACAGGGATGCCAGGCAGTCTTTTATCAGCAAATCACAGAATCTTGCAGATTTCTTCCACAGCCTGAACGTTGGGTTTAAGCAGATTCAGGAAGACTGTAACCAGGAAATTTCTACACAGGTCGATCAGATTAACGGCATTGCGGAGAAGATTGCGCTCCTGAACAAGCAGATTAATGTGATTGAACTGCAGGGCGTCAATGCCAATGAACTGCGTGACCAGCGGGCGCTGCTTGTGGATGAGCTGTCCGATTTAGTTCATGTAGAGGTTAAGGAGACGCCGGTAAACGATCCCCAGCATCCGGAGTGGAAGACTGGGGCAACGAAATATATGCTAAAAATCAATGGGCAGACCTTGGTAGATTCCTTTGAGTATAATACTTTAAAATGTGTGGCGCGGGAGAAGAAAGTCAATCAGACAGATGCGGACGGCTTGTATGATATTTTCTGGCAGCGCGACAATATTCCTTTCAGCGTGACGGGCAAGGGATGTACGGGAAGGCTGAAGGGCCTCTTCGACACGCGTGATGGCAATAATGATGAAGGCTTCAGCGGCGTCATTGAGTCCGTAAGGGCGGGCGACACTGGAGATATTGTAAGGATTAAAAATCCCAGTATTACAGATATCAATGTCATGAATATGGCGGATGATGGAATTATTACCCTTAACCATAAGGATTATCGTTATTCAGGTTTTACTTATGACGCTAAGACGCAGACTTATGAGTTCCATTTGAAGCTGACGCTTTCTGTCGACCAGAGGAATGATTTGACAAACCATACAGCGAACGTTGGAGAGAGCATCGATGCCATGGGCATTCCTTATTACCAGGCACAGTGCAACAGTTTTGCGCGCGAATTTGCCAAACAGCTCAATAACCTGCAGCGCTCTGGCGTGGATTTGGAAGGGCTTCCCATGGGCTCATTCTTTGTGGCGGAGAATGCAGCGGATGGAAGCGAATATGATTTTTCAGAGTATGATGACAGCGGCAGCATGAGCACATTTAAGAATGATTACTATAAACTGACGGCGGGCAATATGAAAGTGGCAAATGCCATCCTTAAAGACCCAGGGAAGATGGCTACTATCTCCGCGGAGGATTACGCAAACGGCGTGGCGAACCAGAAGCTGACGGAAGAGATGATGAAACTTAAATCCGAAGTAAAAATGTTCCGTGGCGGCGCAGCGTCAGAGTTTTTAAAATGCCTGTATACGGATAATTCTGTAGACACGCAGAAATCAGAGACATTTTATAAGAATTACAGCAATATTTCAGAGACAATTATACAGAAGCGGATGTCAATCTCAGCAGTAGACGAGGATGAAGAAGGACTTGATATGTTAAGATTCCAGAATGCTTACAACCTGGCGTCCAAGATGGTGCAGACATTGGCGGAGATGTATGACAGATTAATTCTGGAAACAGGCGTATAAGGAGGTTCGTAAATGAGAGTTACCAACAGTATGATAAGCAGGAACAGCATGACAAATATGAATGGCAATAAGGTCAGCGTCGATAAGCTGAATAACCAGATGACGTCGCAGAAGAAAATTTCCAGGCCTTCTGAGGACCCGGTAATTGCCATCCGGGCGCTGCGTCTGCGCAGCAACCTCAATGAACTGAATCAATATTATGAGCGCAATATTCCTGACGCACGCTCCTGGTTTGAGGTGACAGAAGGCGCGCTGAAAAATATGGAAACGATATTGGACAATATTTATAAACAATGCAACAATGGTTCAACGGATACCCTGACGCAGGAAGACCGCAATGATATCCTCAAGAACCTTCAGTCTCTGCGGGAACAGGTATACCACGAGGGAAATACGGATTGTGCAGGACGGTATGTATTTACCGGTTACAAGACGAATAAGCAGCTGACGTTTGCAGAGAATGAGAAAGACACAACATATGAGATTACAGAGAATCTTTCCTTTGACGATGTGGAGGAGAAGCATTTCTACAGCAATGAGGTGACGGTACCCAATACCCTTGCCGATGTGCAGGCAGGCGTAGATTTGGCGGATATGCCGCAGGAGTATGTGTACAAACGAATCCGTCTGTCTTACGAGGCGACAGAGACATTGGATCCGGAGAATTTGACATATTACGATAAAGATGCAGAGGAA
>CANOHX010000140.1 GCA_947565885.1 uncultured Lachnospiraceae bacterium | reverse complement strand
TAAGGCTGTTTCAATATTGAAACAGCCTTAAGTGTACTCATGCCCAAGGAGATTTTTTCATTATGAAAGTAGGAAAAATACCGGAGAGCGTGTTAAAGCGCTCGGTGATTAAACAAATACAGACGAAACGCAACGAAGTGCTTGTGGGAGCTGGGGTAGGAGAAGACTGTGCGGCAGTCAGGCTGGCGGACGATGAGATGTTTGTGGTCTCCACGGACCCTATCACCGGAACTGCCACGGATATCGGGCATCTTGCCATCCATGTCACGATGAATGACCTGGCAAGCGCCGGGGCGGAGCCAATAGGGGTTATGCTGACGATTCTTCTTCCGGAATATGCGCAGGAAGCGGATTTAAAAGAGATGATGGGGCAGATGGAACGTGTGTGTGCCGAGTTGGATGTGCAGATTATGGGTGGGCATACGGAAGTGACGAAAGCGGTGAACCAGCCCTTGATTAATGTCTGCGGGGTTGGAAAAGCCAAAGTGGGCAAGCTTGTTACCACGGGCGGTTCGAAGCCAGGAGACGACATCCTCGCCAGCAAATGGATTGGGCTGGAAGGAACTTCCATTATAGCCAAAGAGAAAGAACGTGAATTGTTGCAGCGCTTTCCGGCGGAACTTGTGAGGACAGCCCAGGATTTCGATAAATACCTGTCGGTATTGCCGGAGTCTGCAGTCGCCGTTCGGTCCGGCGTGAGCGCCATGCATGATGTGACCGAGGGAGGCATATTCGGCGCGCTCTGGGAACTGGCAGAGAGCTCTGGCGTTGGACTTGAAATAGACCTTAAGAAAATTCCAATAAAACAGGAAACGATTGAAATATGTGAATTTTTCAATATCAATCCCTATGAACTGATATCCAGCGGATGTATGCTGATGTCATCGGCAGATGGCAATGCGTTGGCGCGGGAGCTGGCAAAGTCCGGCATACATGCAGCGGTTATCGGAAAAGCAACGACCGGCAATGACCGCGTTCTGCTGAATGAGGAGGAGAAGCGTTTTCTGGAACCGCCGAAGGCAGATGAACTGTATAAGGTGCTGTAATCAAGTGCAGCCTCTGCGTATGGTTGGAAAATCTTTGCCAGGCATTTTGTGCAGATTCTTGAAATGGAGGAAGGAAAAGTATGGATTTGAGAGAGAAAATTTTAACTTATATAGAAAAAAACAGCCGCGTGGATTTGAGGGATTTAGCGGTTATGCTGGGCGTAGAAGAGGCTGTGGTGGCAAATGAGATGGCTGCTATGGAGGAAGAGCATATTATTTGCGGTTACCATACGCTGGTAGATTGGGAGAAAACCAGTATTGAGAAAGTCAATGCTTTGATTGAAGTGCGCGTTACGCCGCAGCGCGGCAGAGGTTTCGACAGCGTAGCGGAGCGTGTCTATAACTACCCGGAGGTCAATGCGGTTTACCTGATTTCCGGCGGCTATGATTTGCTGGTGACGCTGGAGGGCAAAACGCTGCGCGAGGTTGCGCAGTTCGTATCCGATAAGCTTTCCACACTAGATTCCGTACTGAGTACGAAGACTAATTTTATCCTCAAAAAATACAAAGACCATGGTACGGTGATTGCCAAACCCCAGGATGATGAAAGGATGTTGGTGAGCTTATGAGAAATCCATTGTCGGAACGTATTGCAGACATCCCTTTCTCGGGAATCCGCAAATTCTTTGACATTGCAGCGGAGATGAAAGACGTTATTTCCCTGGGCGTGGGCGAGCCGGATTTTGACACGCCCTGGCATATCCGTGACGAGGGCATTTATTCCTTGGAGAAGGGAAGGACGGCGTACACATCCAATGCCGGATTAAAAGAATTGAAAATGGAGATTGCAAAGTATCTGAAACGAAGATTTGAGGTATCCTATGATTATGATAAGGAAATGATGATTACCGTGGGCGGCAGCGAGGCGATTGATATGGCGCTGCGTGCTATGCTGGACCCCGGGGATGAAGTGCTGATTCCGCAGCCCAGCTATGTGTCCTACGTGCCCTGTACGGTGCTGGCAAACGGCAAACCGGTGATTATCAACCTCAAAGAGGAAAATGATTTCCGCCTGACGGCAGAGGAATTAATGGCGGCAATCACGCCGAAGACGAAAATCCTCGTGCTGCCGTTTCCCAACAATCCAACCGGCGCAATCATGGAGCGGGAGGATTTGGAAGCAGTCGCGAAAGTGGTCATAGAACATGACCTGTATGTTATCAGTGATGAGATTTATGCAGAACTTACCTATCTGGATGACCATGTAACGATTGCTTCGCTTCCGGGAATGCGTGAGCGGACGGTATTGATTAATGGATTTTCCAAAGCTTATTCCATGACCGGATGGCGTCTGGGCTATGCCTGTGCTCCGGAGGCAATTTTGGAGCAGATGCTGAAAATCCACCAGTATGCAATTATGTGCGCCCCCACGACCAGCCAGTATGCGGCGGTGGAGGCAGTCAGGAATGGTGATGAAGATGTGGCTGGGATGCGCCAGGAATATAACGGCAGGCGGCGTTACCTTGTGAAACGCCTGCGCGATATGGGATTAAGCTGTTTTGAACCATACGGCGCCTTTTATGCGTTTCCCTGTATTAAGAAATTTCACATGACTTCCGATGAGTTTGCCACAAGGATGCTGCAGGAAGAAAAGGTGGTAGTCGTGCCGGGGACGGCGTTTGGCGATTGCGGAGAAGGGTATCTGCGCATCTCCTATGCCTATTCCCTGCATAAGCTGAGGGAAGCGCTTGACCGGATGGAAGGGTTTATTGAGAAATTAGTGTAAAGGAGCAGGACGGATGGCAAAGCTGAATATTGTGCTTTTTGAGCCGGAGATTCCGGCAAATACCGGAAATATCGGGCGTACCTGTGTTGCCACTGGGACAAGGCTCCATCTGATTGAGCCGCTGGGATTTCAGTTAAATGAGAAAGCAATCCGCCGCGCCGGCATGGACTACTGGCAGGAGCTTGATGTTACGCGCTATATCAACTGGCAGGATTTTTTGGCGAAAAATCATGGGGCAAAGATTTATATGGCGACTACTAAGGCGCGGCAGGTGTATACGGAAGTCAGCTATGAAGCGGACTGTTATCTGATGTTTGGAAAGGAGAGCGGCGGAATCCCGGAAGAAATATTGAAGGAATGCCCTAAGCGCTGTGTGCGCATTCCGATGATTGGTGAGACGCGATCCTTAAATCTGTCTAATTCTGTGGCAATCCTGCTCTATGAAGCGTTGCGGCAGAATCACTTTGCGCATATGAAATTGGAAGGAAACCTGCACCGCCTGAGCTGGGACGAAGAGTGAAGAGGAAGCTATGAATTTTATTGAAGCGAGGAAGTTGGTATTTGAATATATCCGGCGGGACGAAGAGGACAATGTGGAGAGCATCCTCACCGCTTTGGACGAAGTAGACCTTGATGTCAGGGAGGGGGAATTTGTGGCAGTCCTGGGGCATAACGGTTCCGGGAAATCTACGCTTGCCAAGCATCTGAATGTGCTGCTTGCACCGGGCGGCGGAACCTTGTGGGTGGACGGCAAGGACGCAGAGGATGCGGACAACCTCTGGGCTATCCGCCAGAGCACGGGCATGGTATTCCAGAATCCAGACAACCAGATTATCGCCAGCGTGGTGGAGGAGGACGTCGCATTTGGACCGGAGAATATCGGCGTGCCCACCGCGGAAATCTTAAAGCGTGTGGAAAAGAGCCTGAAATCCGTGGGCATGCTCCAGTATCGGGAACATTCCCCCAACAGGCTCAGCGGTGGGCAGAAACAGAGGGTTGCCATTGCCGGCGTGATGGCGATGGAACCCAAATGCATTGTATTGGATGAGCCTACGGCGATGTTAGACCCCAATGGACGCCGGGAAGTCTTAGAGGCAGTGGAGCGGTTAAACCGAGAAAAAGGCGTGACCGTGATTCTCATCACGCATTATATGGAAGAGGTGACGAATGCCGACAGGGTCTATGTGATGGACAATGGAAAGGTCGTGATGCAGGGAACGCCCCGGGCAATTTTCTCCCAGGTGGATACCTTGAAATCCTACCGTCTGGATGTTCCTCAGATTACGCTTTTGGCATATGAACTGCGCAAAGCAGGTCTGGCGATTCCCGAGGGAATCCTCACCAGGCAGGAGTTGGTGGAGGCGTTATGTCGATTATACTAGATAAGGTCAATTATGTTTACAGCGAGAAAACTGCATACGAAATCCATGCCCTCAAAGACGTCAGCTTAAAGATTAACGATGGGGAATTTATCGGCATTATCGGTCATACTGGTTCCGGGAAGTCCACGCTTATCCAGCATTTGAATGGTTTGGTCAAGGCAAGCTCCGGCGGGATTTATTATAATGGGCAGGATATTGATGATGATGACTACAATAGGAAAGAACTGCGCAGCAAGGTAGGGCTGGTGTTCCAATACCCGGAACACCAGCTGTTTGAGACCACGGTATTTGCAGACGTCTGTTTTGGTCCCAAGAACCAGGGGCTTTCCCGCAAGCAATCAGAATTGAAAGCTTTTACAGCATTGCGAAGCGTTAGGCTTCCCGAGGATTACTGGTACCGTTCGCCGTTTGAACTGAGCGGCGGGCAGAAACGGCGCGCGGCGATTGCCGGCGTTCTGGCGATGGAGCCGGAAGTCCTGGTGTTGGACGAGCCCACGGCGGGCCTTGACCCCAAGGGACGGGATGAAATCCTGGACCTGGTGGCGAAGCTGCATAAGGAGCGCCGTATGACCGTTATTTTAGTGTCTCACAGCATGGAGGACGTGGCGAAATATGTAGGGCGGCTGATTGTGATGAACCGCGGCAGCGTGATGTATGACGGTACGCCGGCGGAAGTATTTGCCCACTACCAGGAACTGGAGGAAGTGGGGCTGGCAGCTCCACAGGTGACGTATCTCATGCATGAACTGCGAGGGCGCGGCATTCCGGCGAATGGGACCGCCACTACGTTAGAGGAAGCAAAGCAGTCAATCCTGCAGGCTTTTTCTGAAAAGAGGTAGAATTAACGATATGTTGAGAGATATTACGATTGGACAATATTATCCGGCGGATTCCGTCATCCATAAATTGGATCCGCGGACGAAACTGATGGCGACATTAGTATATATTCTTTCTTTGTTCCTGTTTCGCAATGTGGCTGGATTTGCGGCAGTGACGCTTTGGCTGGCGTTGGTTATCTGGTTGTCAAAAGTGCCCTTTGGCTATATGGTCAGGGGCCTGAAGGCAGTTGTGATAATCTTGCTTATCACAGTGCTCTTTAACCTGTTCCTGACGCCGGGCGAGACGCTTGTATCGTTCTGGAAGCTGAGGATTACCGAAGAAGGACTTAAGAACGCGGCGTTTATGGCGGTGCGCCTGATTTATCTGATTCTGGGCAGTTCCATATTGACGTTGACGACCACGCCGAATCAGCTTACCGATGGTTTAGAGAAATCGTTAAAGCCATTGAATAAAATCCATGTGCCGGTGCATGAGATAGCCATGATGATGTCTATCGCCCTGCGTTTTATCCCCATCCTCATTGAGGAGACCGACAAGATTATGAAAGCGCAGCTTGCCAGGGGCGCAGATTTCGAGAGCGGGAATCTGGTGAAAAAGGCGAAAGAGATGGTTCCTTTGCTGGTACCGCTGTTTATCTCCGCGTTCCGTCGTGCCAACGACCTAGCCCTGGCGATGGAGGCGCGCTGCTATCACGGCGGCGAGGGCAGGACGAAGATGAAGCCCCTCAAATATAAGCATGTGGATTTCCTTGTCTATCTGGCAGCCGCCGGGTATTTCATGGCAGTCATTCTGCTGCGGAGGCTATGGTAGGAAAGTCTGTAAAGGCGGCGGCATATCGTGGAACGAGCGACAGGAGACACAAAGAGAATAAAATGGGTGGTGGCATATTGTGGAACGGATGGCAGGAGATAGGAAGAAAATGAAATTGGCGGTGGCATATCGTGGAATCCATGGCAGAAACTAGGAAGAGAATTAAATTAGTGGTGGCATATGACGGCACAGAATACTGCGGCTGGCAGGTCCAGCCCAGCGGGATTACCATAGAGGGAGTGCTGAACCGGGAGTTGTCGCAGCTTCTGGGCGAGGAAATCCAGGTGATTGGCGCAAGCCGCACGGATTCCGGCGTGCATTCCCTGGGAAATGTGGCAGTCTTTGACGCCAATACCCGCATTCCGCCAAAGAAGCTGTGCTATGCGCTCAACCAGCGGCTGCCGGAGGACATAGTAGTGCAAAGTTCCTGCGAAGTGGAGCGTGATTTCCATCCCCGGCGGTGTTATAGTGAAAAAACTTACGAATACCGGATATTGAACCGTAAAATCCCTATACCTACGTTGCGCAGATATACTTATTTCTATTACCGTGACCTTGATGTGGCAAAGATGCAGCGCGCGGCTTCCTATCTGGAGGGGGAGCATGATTTCAAGAGCTTCTGTTCCGTGCGCACTTCGGTGGAAGATACGGTGCGCACCATCCTTTCCTGTACCGTGGAGCGGACAGGGCAAGATATAATCAATATCCGGGTTACCGGAACAGGGTTTCTCTATAATATGGTGCGGATTATTGCAGGTACGCTGATTTTGGTGGGAATCGGCGAGTTGGAACCGGAAGATATGCCGGGGATTTTGCAGCAGCGTGAGCGTAGCGCGGCAGGTCCCACAGCCCCGGCACATGGGCTGACGATGATAGGCATTGCATATGATGGGGCGTAGATTTCTGTGTGTTGAAGAAAATAAATGTTGACAGACCAGGAAACTTATAATAGAATGTAAAAGTATGGCGAGCGAGAACGCAAGCCAAGCCTCGCGGAGCGTTTTTGCTTTGAGGTACAAGGAAAAATGTAAATGGTGTGAAAATGATAGAACGTATGGAATCAAGGATATGATAGGACGGCATACGGATATCAGAGTAACATCGTAAAATTCAAGGAGGTAACATTCAATGCAGAAAACTATTTTAGTCAATCCGGCGACAATCGAAAGAAAATGGTATGTTGTTGATGCTGAGGGAAAGACCTTAGGTCGTCTGGCATCTGAGATTGCCAAAGTGCTGAGAGGAAAGAATAAACCTATTTTTACCCCTCATTTAGACATGGGCGACTATGTAATCGTTGTCAATGCCGAAAAGGTGAAAGTAACCGGCAAGAAACTGAACCAGAAAATTTATTACCACCATTCTGGATATGTGGGAGGAATGAAAGAGACCACATTAAAAGAGATGTTAGCCAAAAAACCGGAGAGAGTTCTTGAACTTGCTGTTAAGGGAATGCTCCCCAAAGGACCGTTGGGAAGACAGATGTACAAGAAGTTATTTGTCTATGCAGGACCGCAGCACAAACATGAAGCTCAGAAACCAGAAGTTTTAACATTTTAATCAGGAGGTAATAAAAGATGGCTAGTGCAAGATATTATGGAACAGGAAGAAGGAAAAAATCTATCGCCAGGGTATATCTGATGCCCGGAACAGGCAAGATTACAATCAATAAAAGAGATATTGATGATTATTTAGGAATGGAGACCCTGAAAGTTATCGTTCGCCAGCCATTGGCTGCAACGGAGACTGTTGATAAATTCGATGTCCTGGTGAATGTCCGCGGAGGCGGATATACTGGTCAGGCTGGAGCAATCCGCCATGGTATTGCCAGAGCATTGCTGCAGGCAGACCCGGATTACAGACCGGTACTCAAGGCGGCAGGTTATCTGACACGTGACCCGAGAATGAAAGAGAGGAAGAAATACGGTCTCAAAGCTGCACGTCGTGCGCCTCAGTTTTCAAAGAGATAATTACAAGACAATTAAAGAGATTGGCAAAACCCTTGAAAGTCCAGTATTTTCAAGGGTTTTCTTTAGCCTAAAGTTTTCTGGAATTGTGGTAAAAAGTGTTGAATTTTGAAGCGTAGCACACACA
>CANOHX010000139.1 GCA_947565885.1 uncultured Lachnospiraceae bacterium | reverse complement strand
CCCTCCTGGGTATATTTCACCGCATTCGACAGCAAGTTAATCAAAATCTGATTAATCCTCGTCTCGTCCCCCTGCAGATACTCATGCTTAATCCCCGTCACTTCCACGCGGAAACTCTGATTCCTGCCGTCTGCCATAGGCCGGATAATCGCATCGACAGATGATACAAGATCATTTAAAGTAAAATCTGCCATATTCAGCACGACTTTCCCGCTCTCAATCTTTGATACGTCAAGCACATCATTGATTAGGCTCAGCAGATGTTGTCCGGAGGCGGTAATCTTTTTTGTATATTCCCTGACCTTAGCCGGATTATCCGCCTCCATGGCAAGCAATGCCGTAAATCCAAGAACAGCGTTCATAGGCGTACGGATATCATGCGACATGTTGGAAAGGAACATTGTCTTGGAGTTGCTGGCAATCTGCGCTGCCTGCAGAGCCTCTGCCAGCTGTTTATTATGCAGCTCCCTCTCTTCCTCCCGCTCCCTGCGGATTTTAACCTGCTTCCTTTGGTTAAGATAATAAAGCAGGCAGCAAAGGAAAAATGCTGTCAGCATGACAATAACAACCACAAAAATATTATGGTTTACCGCCTTGCTCTCCTGCTGAATCGCTTCCACCGGAACATAGCCTATCAGATAAATTGTTCCACCGTTCACCGACCACATATAATTCAGGGACTGTCTCCCTCGTATATCATGGTAAAATAAAATATTTTGACCGCTTTTCAGGCAGCTGTCAACTTTTTTCCTGAGTTCCTGCTCTTTAATGTCGTTGGCATGGTAGAAATCCTGCAAATTGAGATGTCCCGCACTGCGTTCCCCCATGCCTTTGGGCTTGAGCACAAGCCTCTGGCTCTGAGCATCCATGATATAGAGCATTGCCGTATTATTATAAAATCCTTCGGGGAGGGATTTGTCAAGTGAATCATAGACATATTCGATATAAAGCGATGCAATCTCCTTGCCGTCCCGCACAACCGGACATTTCATAGTATATGCCCAGGTTCCCATATGGTTCACGTATGATTGGGAGATTGGCAAGCCTTCCACCGTCCCTCCGGCAGAAAAATCCAGTCCCTCTTCCGTAAATACTTCCCCCATGTTGGAAATTCCTTCCGTCTTTCCCGCAGGTATAAGGGCCAATTTGACCATGGCCGAATTCTTTTCATAGGAACTGATATATTTTTCCGGGTTGTCCGCAAGGGCAACTTTCTGAGCTATCAGTTTCTGGAAATCCGCTTCATTGTTCAAAATTGCCTCTATCGTACATTTTACCAAATCCAGGCTCTCACTTAGATTTTGGATTGCAGAGGCAGACATCTCTCTTGAGGTCTTCCTAGCTACGGAAAATACAACGATGCCTAATATCAAAAATACTATTATAATAGAAATGAGCAGGGACCTCCCTCCGTCCTTTCTGCCCTTATCCTGTGTCTTCTTCATTCGATATCTCCAATCTTATAACATGACCTGGCTGCTTATCCTGAGTGCCCTTATGATATTATTATACCTTTTTCTTCATTTTGGTGTCAATAATATTTCCATTCTCGCCACCGTTTGCGTTTTTCTGTCCGCTGCCAATACGATTTTGTTTTTATCGCGTTTTATCATTGCCTAAACCGCCGTTTGCAATTATAATATTCCTATCTGGATGGTTTTTCTATCTCAGAAATTTACTTAACGTATATAGAAAGGATTTACTTTATGTGGGCTTATGAAAGTGTATTTTATCAAATTTATCCTCTGGGATTCTGTGGCGCCCCCTTTGAAAATGACGGAATTCCTGCGAAACGCATCCTCAAAATAAAAGACTGGATTCCCCATTTAGAGAAATTAGGCATAAATGCCATCTATTTCTCCCCGCTGTTTGAATCCGATACCCATGGTTACAATGCCAGGGATTACCGCAAAATTGACGTGCGCCTGGGCGACAATGATGATTTCAAGGAAATCTGCGATACACTCCATAAAGCAGGCATCCGTGTCGTATTGGACGGTGTATTCAACCATGCAGGCAGAGGATTCTTTGCTTTCCAGGATGTATTGCAAAACCGTGAAAATTCCCGCTACCGCGACTGGTTCCATATTGATTTCAATGGGAATTCCGGTTATAATGACGGTCTTTGGTATGAAGGCTGGGAAGGGAATTTTGACCTTGTAAAGCTGAATCTGCGCAACGAAGAAGTGATTCAGTATCTCTTGGAAAGTGTTTCTTTTTGGGTAAACAATTGGGACATAGACGGACTGCGGCTGGATGTTGCCTATTGCCTGGACCATGATTTCGTAAGACGGCTGCGCAATCATTGCGACAGCCTTAAAAAAGATTTCTTCCTGGTTGGAGAAATGCTGCACGGCGATTATAACCAACTGATGAACGACTCAATGCTGCACTCCGCTACCAATTATGAATGCTACAAAGGACTGCACTCCAGTTTCAATTCTATGAATATGTTTGAGATTATCCACTCTTTGCTGCGGCAGTTCGGACCAGAAAACTGGACCCTATACCGCGGAAAGCATCTGCTCAGCTTTGTGGACAATCATGATGTATCCAGAATCGCTTCCATTTTAAATACCCCGGAACACCTGCCGCTGATTTATGCACTCTGCTTTGGTATGCCGGGCATACCCTGTGTCTATTATGGCAGTGAATGGGGCGTAAAAGGCGATAAATCAAACGGCGACCCCTCTCTGCGCCCCAGTTTTGAGAAACCGGAATGGACAGACCTGAGCGCATGGATTGCCAGGCTCACTGCCGCAAAGAAATCCTCTGAGGCATTGAATTATGGAGAATTCCGCTCCGTAGCGCTTACCAATAAGCAATGTATCTTTGAGCGCAAAAGCGCAAATGAGCGGGTGCTGGTTGCCATCAATGCGGACAGCGAAGCATACACTGCACACTTTGACGCCGGATGCGGCATGGCTGTTGACCTGATTAGCGGCAAAGACCATGATTTCGGCGGCGGGAGTGAACTTTTGCCCTACAGTGCATACTTCTGGAAATGCGAGGTATAACTATCTGCAGCAACTCAACGAATCAGAGTAGAAAGGCATCTCAGAATGTAAAGAAGCAGCCGGAAAAACATCAAATTTTTCCAGCCGCTTCTTTTTTATCTGTCAGTCTGCCCAAGCGGTTAAACCAGCTCTGCGGCAGCGCAAGCCCGAAAATAATCCCTAACACAATCGCACCTGCAATCTTGAATGTCTCAATGCCTTTCGCCGTACATTTGGATAATTCATTCATAATCAGGTAATAGGCCGTATAATATACGCCTGAGCCAGGCACCAGAGTAAAAATTCCTGCCAGCAGAAATACCGTACTGGGCATTTTGCGTAAGGCGGAGAGAACCCTCGCTACCAGGGTCAGGGTAAGCGTTGCCCACAACGATGAGACCGGTACCCCAATTCCGCATCCCAGGCAGAATTTATATACCATCCATCCAAGCCCTCCATTCACCGCACAGTATAAATATTCCTGCCGGGGTACATGGAAAAGCACGGCAAATGCCAGCGTAGATATCACTGCAACCAAGAGCTGGACAATCATATCGGCAACGCACCTCCTCCCAACAGTTGAAATATCTTGACGGAAGCTCCCACCCCCACGGCAATGCAAATTCCAGTCAGCAGCGCATCCATCAGCCGAATGCCGCCTGACAGGTAATCCCCATTAAAAGAATCACGGATACCGGTAACCAATGCCACCCCCGGCATCAGGACAATGATGCCGCCGATGATGATACGGTCCGACTGGACATTTAATCCCATCCCATAGAGTGCCAAGCTTCCTGCCGTCACCAGCGCGCTGCCCAAAATGTTCAGCAGGAATTTGGAAACATTTCTCTTCGTCCCTGCCACCAAAAAGGCCTGCAGCAACAGGCCCAGAAGAAAAGAGAAGATACTGTCAAACGGTGTTCCTCCCAGAAGGAAACAGAATCCTGCGCTCTCAATGCCGCATGCCAGCACCAGGAAAACATCTCGCAGCGGCGTTGCGTTCCTGCACTGCTCCAGACGCTCATACGCCTGCCCAAGGCTTAAAGAACCCTGGCAGATTTCACGGGACAACTGGTTAATTCCTGCAATTTTCTTTAGGTTGATGTCGCCAAGAGGCACATCCCTCACCATGCTCCCCGCATCTTCCTCCTGCTCATGTACGGTGGCAAAAATCCCATTCGTCACGACAAAGACATGATAATCCTGTACACCATATGCTTCCATCACGCGCCCCACCGTCTCCTGTACCCTGTATATCTCACCGCCATTTTTCAGCAATTCTTCCCCCATTGATACCGCCAGGTTTAAGATTTCCTTGCTATTTCTCTGCACTTTGCGCACAGGATTCTCTCTGCGTGGATGCACTTTACTCTTCGACATTTTCCACTTTCTCCATGCTCTTTATCATTCCCAGCATCAGAAACAGGTATGGGGTGAGGAACACTGTGGGATTATTGACAAGCCCCTGCGCCATATAGCTTAAGATTACAATAATGCCAAAAAGCAATGACGGTTTAAGGGAAATCCTTTTTGCGGACTTCACGACAGTACTGATCAAAAGACCGAAATAGCCGACCGTTCCCACTACGCCCATCGTAGTCAGGATCTGCAGCAGTTCGTTATGGGCATCTACCAGCAACGCCCCACCAAAATACTCTGAAGCCGCCGTCCCACCATACTGCTGGATAAACATATGGTAATAATTCACCCCATAGCCGGTAATCTTATCCCAGAGCGGCATTGCAGACCATGATTCCACAGTTGTCCGCCAGATAAATCCTCGGCTGCTTCCCCATGCATCCTGCAGACGCAGACGCTCCAACGCAGACAGCGCGCCCTCCCAGGCGGACTGCTTCAGGTTGGCAGCAAGGATGGCCACAACCACGATAACCGCCACAGCTGCTACTGCAATAAAAAAGACTTTCCTTATCAAGCTATATGGCAATTCCTTGCCTGATTTCTTCCTGCTCCAAACAAAATACAAAGCTCCTGCAAGCAGTATTCCCTCTGCCGCCAACAAATATCCATTGAGCAGAATGCCATACTGAAGTTTATCACCTATGAAAATTACATTCATATCTGTGATATATTTTACTGTTTCTGCAACAGACATCATCACTTTCATCGCAACACTGGCAACCCATAGAAAGCCACAGACTTCCAGGAACCGCAGCATCCGCTCATGGCTGAACAGGGAAAACCATAACAATACCAGAAACGAGACGCCAAATCCCAGCAAAAAGCTCTCGCTGTGGGCGCAGAACCCCGCATAAAAAGCCAATACCAGGAATACCCCGGAAACTGCCCGCAGGTACTTATCTTTTGTTATAGCATACAACGCCATCCCGGCTGGTGCCGTCATACAAAGATAACTGGAACAGGCATTGACATTGCCGATGGTACTGATAAAGCCACTATACTGCTCCGCTGCAAGATTTTCATACATCTTTAATGGGTCTATTCTCCAGAAGTTCAAAGCGGCAAACAAACATACTATTATATTGGCAGCCAGAAATACCCATGCTGTCCACTTGCCAAGCCTCAGATATCTTCCAAGAATCAAGTACATGGCAATGCACAGCAGCCATACCATCGTACCCAGCTTCCTGCCTTCCAGCCCTTGCCAGGACTCCTGCGGATTTGCAGAAAAAACTGTGGCAATCAAAAGCCCTACTGCAAAGACAATGGCAAACCAGGTTGTCACCGATATGCCGCAAAGCCACTGCTTCAGCGCCTCTCCTTTTCCTATCTGTGCCTCCTGCTGGTTTTTGGCAGACATTTTTTTCTTGTGTTTTTTGTTTTTCTGCTGCATGGATTCCTTATACTGCATCAGACAATCCATACAGGCAAACAGAATAAATGCCAGAATCAGCCCGACAGAACAAATACGGAAAAAATTAAGCTTAGCATTGGACATGTCAATATAATTGTCCTGATAGTATAAAGGAAAAATCCCCACCATCAACAATGTCGCCAGTGCCGCTGCCCCTTCCAAAAAGATATACATTATGCTCTTCTTCTGTTTCATCTCATCCTCCATATACTTGTATCTCTTTACCTGCCTCCGGCAAAATACAGGCGCTTCCAAGCGCCTCCCGCATTGCCGCAATGGCACGCATTCCCGTACAATGCAGCGGCAGCACCAAATCAATCCCCTGTTCTTTCAAAGCAGTGATTGTCATATCCAAACGTTTGGCGTTGCAGCCCTTAAGATGCATCCCTGCAGCAAGAAAATGGATATGCCTACCAGGAAACACCGTCTGCACATAATGCAGACAGTTGATTATCCCCACATGGGCACAGCCTGCAAAAATACACAACCCCTCCGGTTTCTCTATTACCAATATCTGCTCATCTTCCATCGTATCCGCAATCAGCTCATGCCCCGGATACTGCAGATTAGATTTCCAGAAACTGCCTGATACCGGTTCAAAATCAATCGTATAGGGAATTTCCGAGAGCAGGTAAACACCCTTTGCAATCTGCGTGCCGCCGCCCGACAGCCTCTGGATATTTGCATTCTCCTGCCATTCGCCTTTATTTTCCACCCCTATATAGCGCAGTTCTTTGGTTCTGCCGTTTTCCACGTATTTCCTCTCAAACGCTTTCTTTTGGATATAAATGGGCACATCTCCCAGCTCCTGCCAGTACTCCATCCCCCCGCAGTGGTCATAATGCCCATGGCTGAGGATAACTCCGTCCAGATTCTTCAGATTTATTCCCAGCCTCCCCGCATTATGTATAAATACCCGGCTCTGCCCAGTATCAAAAAGATATCTGTTCTCCCCAGTGTCAAGCAGCAGGGACATGCCATGCTCGCCTAAAAATCCCCGCTTATATACCATATTGTCTGTTAAAATGCTTACTTTCATATTCCTGTTATTCCTCTTGTTCTTCTTTGGCCTGTAAAATAGCTTCATTCAAGGAGAGCATCTTGGCATCAAGCATGGACACAATACCAGCACATTCACGTAAATCCCGGCTGATGTATTCCGGTGCATCCCCTTCAAATTTATAATAAATCTTATGCTCTAAGCTTGCCCAGAAATCCATGGCAATCGTGCGTATCTGTATTTCCACCCTCGTGTCAATCACACGGTCTGTCAGGAAAATCGGCACAGTCACCAACATATGGTAACTCTTGTAGCCGCTGTCCTTAGGATTTTTGATATAGTCCTTGACAGAGACTACCGTAAGGTCATTCTGTCTGCCAATCATCTCAGCCAGCCTGTAGATGTCCGAAGTAAAAGAACAGACAAGCCGTATACCCGCAATATCATTCACATGGTTAACCATATTCTCAATCGTGCTCTCATAATGGTTCCTTTTAAGTTTTTTTACAATGCTCTCGGGCGTCTTAATTCTGGATTTGATATATTCTATAGGATTGTAATTGTGTATATGGCGGAACTCGTCATTTAAAATCTCAAGCTTCGTCCCCACTTCCTTTAAAGCAGAATTGTAAAGAAAAATCACAGTCTCCCAGCTATCCACACCTTCGTTGAATTTGTCTGCTGCATCCATAATAATCGTTTCCTTCCTTCCTCTTCTGACACCCCAGCGCAGACTAGTGGGCGCCTGTCTTATCCGACACCCCATTGCAAGCTAGCAGGCGTCTGTCTTACCCTCCAAGACCTTATCTATCGTAACTAATTTCACGCAGGTCACAAAAATATCGGTTGCCACCTTAAGTTCTTCCAAAGTTGGGTAGGTCGGTGCAATACGGATGGTCGAATCTTTGGGATCTTTCCCATACGGATATGGGGCCCCGGCAGGCGTCATGGTGACACCGGCTTCTTTCGCCTTGGCCACAATCGACTTGGCACATCCTTCCATTGCTTCAAAGGCAATGAAATACCCTCCCTTAGGAGCAACCCAGCTTCCGGCATCCCTGCCGGCCAGTTCTTTCTCAAATGTATCTATCACCATCTCAAACTTAGGCC
>CANOHX010000138.1 GCA_947565885.1 uncultured Lachnospiraceae bacterium | reverse complement strand
CTTCGTCTCCAAAATCACATTATCCTGCGCATCTGTAATCCTTGTGATACAAGTGGGTTCCCGATACTTGCCGTCATTTTCCAGAGTGGCATAGCCAGATGCCATCTCCACCGAAGATACGCCGTTTGTAAATCCGCCCAATGCGCTGGTAGGGCGCATATCCTGCTGGTCTAACCTCGAAAAATTCATCTCTTTCAAGTAGGAAAGCCCCACTTCCGGGGTCAGTTCCTCCAACAGATTCCAGGCAACCGTATTTTTGGAAGTCTGCACCGCATAGCGCAGGGGGATTCTGCCCTCATAGCCGCCGCCGGCATTAGCTGGCCCATCCTCCGTCTTGACGTCCTCCACCATAGTATCCGGCGTATAATTCCGTTCCAACGCCGGGGTATAGACAATCAAGGGCTTAATCGCGCTTCCCGGCTGGCGGAAGCTCTGGTACGCACGGTTCAAAGTGTAACCGGGCAAGTCCTGATTCCTGCCTCCCACAATGGCTTTCACATATCCTGTATGGTTATCCACGCACACTGCCGATGCCTGCAGCGTAAAAATCCCCTCTTCATTCTGCTCCGTAAATTCAGCCAGGCCATTGTCCACCGCGCCCTGCAGAATCTGCTGCATATTCAGGTCAATGGACGTATAAATACGGTAACCTTGCGTGTACAAGCTTTTCTGGCATTCGCCGTACATAAGGTCATACTCCTCCTCATATTTCTTACGGTCTTTCTCCGTGTCAAATTCCGTCTGAAACTCAAATCCCTGCTGCTTCATCAGTTCACGGATAGCACAGTTATAGGTGTACGTCTCCACATAATCGCTCTTCGTCTTCTGCGGACGGTTTAAGACAATATCCTCCGCCTTTGCCTCCTCGCAGGTATCATCCTTAATCTTGCCATCCTCCTGCATCTGATTTAAAATCCTGTCCCGGCGTTTTATCGTGTTGTCAAGATGCTGTACCGGATCATACAGCGAGGGGTTATTGGGAATCGCGCACAGGAATGCAATCTGCGACAAATCCAAATCATTTACATCCGTGTTGAAATAACCTTTGCTTGCCGCCTGTATTCCATAATAACCGTTTCCAAAATAAATATTATTCAGGTAAAATTCCATAATCTTATTCTTGCTGTAAATCTTTTCCAATTCCACAGCAATGAACATTTCTTCAATTTTGCGCTCCCATTTGACGTCCTGGTTGAGGAAAATATTCCTCGCAAGCTGCTGGGTAATCGTACTGCCGCC
Source organism: uncultured Lachnospiraceae bacterium (assembly GCA_947565885.1). GTDB lineage: Bacteria > Bacillota > Clostridia > Lachnospirales > Lachnospiraceae > Petralouisia. The sequence goes on along the minus strand of CANOHX010000138.1, from coordinate 6,950 downwards.
CTGCGTCACTTTGCCATTTTCAATCATCGCCTTGGCAGCGCGCAGAATAGCCTTGACGTCAATGCCATTATGGCTGTAGAACTTCTTATCCTCAATGCTCACCATGGCGGCGGCAGCATAAGCCGGTATATTATCATATTCCAGATAATAAACATCTTTCTCACCTTTCAGTGTGGAGACTAAGGTCCCATTGGCATCATAGACCAGGCTGGTCTCCACAGAACGGAATGTGCTCTCATCCGAAGCCCGCACCAGCTGCTTTGCCTCTTTCTGCAGCTTGCTCACCGTCTGGGCATACCCGCCAAAATAATACCAGCCTACCGCCACTGCCACTAACAGCAGCAGCAAAATCTGAAATTTTGCAAAAAACCAGAATACACGGTATTTCTTTTTTTTCTTATGTTTCTGCTTTTTCTTTTCACTCATAGCCTATCCTATCTGCTAAGCATAATCTTTCCATAAGAAATGTGATTCCGCTCCAGAATCTCCATTTCCCGACGCTGGCAGGTAAAGAGGAAAATTTGCCCTTCCTGTTTGCTCAGCCACTTGAGCGCAGACTCCAGACGCTTCTCATCAAACGCAGCAAACACCTCATCCAAAATGATGGGCATCGATTCTTCGCGGGTAAAAATACCGCCCGCCCCCATCCTCAGCGCAATATACATCTGCTCCATCACGCCTTGGCTGAGCTGCCAGGGCTGCAGCGTCTTCCCATCTTTCTCCAGGATAAGGTTCATCTGCTCATCCAGGCCAATCCTGTCATATTTCCCTTGGGTCATCTCCGCCAAAATCTGGGACATCTTCTCCTCCATCTGCTTTCTTGCATCCTGGTAGACGTCCTTAGACAGATTCTGCAGCGTATTGTAAGCCAGCTCATACGCCTCTATCTGAAGTTCCAGTTCATGCTCCTCTTTCCCAGGCGCCGCACACGCCTCTATCTCTTCCTGTAAATTCAGCAGCAGCGTCTGCTTTTCTGCCAGCTGCTCCTGCAGCAGCTCCTCCACTGCGTTATGCTTTGCTTTCGTCTCCTTTCGCTCCTGTACTTTCTGCCATTCCATGTCTTTGGAAACGGAAATTGTGCGTTCTCTCTTCTCCTCTTCCTGTTGCCGGATAATTTTCTTCAGCTTCATTTCTTTCTGGAACCAATGGCATACGCTGCCCCCGCCTCCCAGAAAGCCAAAGAGCAGTACCAATTCCATCACCAGCCAGCCCCAATTTCCTGACTGTACCAGTGAATGCGACACTGCATTGGCAATTCCCAACACGAGGCTGGACAACGTAATCAGCAGTGAGATTAAAAAACGCGCCCTGTAGCCTTTCTGCAGCTTCTTCTGACGGATGTCCCATAAGTATTCTGCCATCTGGTTGCCGTCATGCTCCGGCGGAGCCATGCCGGGCTGCTGCCGGGAAATATTTTTATGGCTCTCTTTCTGCTGCACCTGCAGCTGGGCGATATCCCTGTTCAGAATATCTTCCTCTACCCGCAGCTTTTCTATTGCCTCCGTGCGGATATTCTTCTGTACCTCCAAAGCCTGTTCCGCTTCTTTCTTCCTGTCCTGCAAGTGTTTGCGGACGCCAGCAACATCTATGTCGCCCTCTCCCCCCATAGACATATTAACAAAATAATTCTGCAGAATTTCTGCAAACTCTTCTTTTGTTTCTATTTCCGCCTGATGGACGCAATATGTATTCTCATAGGACATTTGCTTCATGCCTCCTAAAAGCATCTCCAAATCCCCATGTTCCACAGACAGCTCTTCCCCATCCATTTCATTTGTGAGCCTTACTGCTTTCTTCTCATGGTCAAAAATACGTTCCAGATAAAAAGGTTTATCCCCAACCGTAAATTTCAGCCCGCCCGCAAACAGCAAATTGCCATTCCACGGCTCATACTTCTGATAACTGCCATCACTTTCCGCCTTACCCTGTTGTCTGTCCAGACCGAACAGCATACTTGTGATAAACTTCTGCATCGTAGATTTTCCGGTTTCGTTTTCTCCATAAATTACGTTCAGCCCTGCAAGGGGACGCATATTGATATTACGAAGCTTACCAAAATTTTTAATCTGAATCTCTGTTATTTTCATTCTGCCATCAATGCCTCCACACCATAGTATAATGCTTTTTTTGTCACTTTATTCTGGGGCATCTCCTCTAAAGCCCGGATGTAGCGTCCTAAAATCTGCTGCCCATACTGCAGTTTCAATTTCTCAAAATCATAATCTGCCTGGCACTGATTGACCACCTCGACCACCCGGTCCATAGATTTTATCCCATCTGTATCAATCGGGCTCTCCCTGTCGCAAAAACCGTTGAGCGTCACTTTAAACTGCTGGTAAGCCGGCGCCGTGCGAATCTGCTTCATGATATTCTCCTGCAGCGCCTCCTGGATGAGCTGCGGGCTGACTTTAATCTTAATGGAAACATATTCACAGTAATGCAGCGGCACAAATTCCACATGGCATACATGGTCTTTTATCTCTCCCTGAAAATACCCATGCTCCCCCATATCATTGTAGTCTACCGGCTGCAAAGCGCCCGCCATCACCACTCTGTCCTGAACAATCTGCATCGGCTTATGGATATGCCCAAACGCCACATAATCAAAATCTCCCTCGGCAAAATCCTCGCCATGGAACGGAATATGCGTGTCATCTCCGCCATGTGCCAGCAAAATATTGCTGTACTCGCCACCCTTTGCATGAACATCTTTATACCTTGGCTCTGCAATCTCCTTCTGGCAGTAACTTAAACCGTATACCCTCGTATCCAACCCTTCCAATTCAATATAATCCATCTCTTCCGACGTCAGGAAATGGACATTGGACTCCCAGTGGAATGTCCGGTAACAGGAGGATGGCGCAAGATAATCACGGTTTCCGGCAATCAATACTACCTGTGTCTGGGGAATCCGCGAGAACTGGTAGTTCACATCTTTCAGTTCCCGCACCAAAGGCTGCCTGTGAAATAAATCACCCGCAACCAACAGAAGCTGTATCTGTTCTTCTTTCACCTTATCAATCACTTCCGAAAATGCCCGCCAGCCATAACTCTGCTCTTTTGCATATTCTTTGTCCCTGTCAGGTCTTGCTCCTAAGTGTATATCGGCAATATGAATGAACTTCATAAAATATTTCTCCTTCGTACTTTCTTGAATGGTTACCTTTCTATTTTACACTTTTAAAAGCAATTATACAAGATTGAATCCAAAACTGCTACCCATATAGTATAATAGAAGCAAATCAAACATCATGGCGTATATTGCTGAAACATAAAATTTGAGGACAAAAAGGAGGATTATAACATGGCTACGCTTGTATTATCAGACATCCATGGCAATCTTGCAGCGCTGCAGGCAGTGCTGCAGGAGGCCAGCCGCACAAAGGACGTTCATTCCTGCATTCTCTTAGGCGACGTGATTGATTATGGGATGCATTCTAACGAGGTAATTGAACTGCTTAAAGATTTGCCTTACACTGTGATATGCAATCTATGGGGAAACCATGAGCAGGCAGTCTCTTTCCAGGAATATGGACGGTTTTCTTCTGAAAGGGGGAAAGCCAGCGCAATGCATACAAGGGAGCTGTTATCAGATGGCTCCTGGAAATATATCAATAACCGCATGGAGCATAAGGGATATCTGGAATTTGTCTGCGATGGTAAAAGATGCCTGGCTGTCCACGGCAGCCATGAGGACAAGTTCTGGAAAAGCATTGATATCACAGGAAACTTGCAGCCATACCAATCTTTTGATTATGTATTCTCTGGGCATTCCCATCTGCCGGTCTTCTACGAAAAATTCTATATCACCGACGATCCTAAGAGACGCAATAAGAAAAAAACCGTTTTTATCAATCCAGGCTCTGTAGGGCAGCCCCGTAACCACAACCCGATGGCCCAGTATGCAATCATAGACTTAGCTGATGAAATTATCTTGATGAAAAAAACAAGATATAATATAATAAAAGAGCAGTCTTCATTTACCGGAGATGTGGATGAATTTTACTGTAAGAGATTGGAGTTAGGAATATGATGAATTTATTTGTAATCAGTGGCGTAACCGGAATGACAGGGAACGAATTGGCACGCCAGATTGTAAAAGAAGGGCATACGGTTCTTGGATTTGATAATTTTTTTGCCTCCTCCATCCATACGGTCGAGGATTTGTTAGAGAATAGGAACTTTCATTTCTATGAGTTTGATTTGAATTCTCAAGAGCAGATGGAGCAGTTAAAAACCAAGGTCATTTCCCAAAAAGCTTGTTTTTCGCAGTTGATTTACATTAATTGCGCAGCTGTTGTGCATACAGAACATTTCTACCATGTAAACAAGACGTTCGAAACGAATGTACTGGGGATGAAGCGGTTTCTGGACCAGGCGTTGTCCCTGGAAGCAGACATCTATATTAACTGCTCCACGTCGGAAGTATATTCTATGAATTCCTGGAATGAAGACGGGGGCGTGGCGGAGGAAGATTATATTACATTGGCGAATGCTGAACATAGCCAACGGACAAGCTATGCAACAGGCAAATTGATGACCGAATTTTTTATGAAAGACGCAGTTCTGGATAATAAAATAAAAGGCTGTTCCGTCCGCTTTGCTAATGTATACAGCAAGAATGAGCTATATCCAAAACATATCATCCCACATATCCTTGTTCAGCTAAAGGAGAAAGGCAAGGTTGAACTTCTGGAAAATTCTAAGGTAAACCGCCGTACATTCCTGCATAATGAGGACAGCTGTTCTGCCGTGCTTGCACTTTGCAGGACAACGGAAGCTTTGGACGGTTCCGTGTATAACGTGGCCACAGACGAAGAGATATCCATTGTGGATTTGGTAAAGCTGTGCGCTGAGAAGATGGGCATTGGCAGCCCCGAGATTACTTTTAAGGGATACCGCGCTGCCGACCCCCAAAGACGTCTGCTGAGCACGAAGAAAATCCGGGAACGGACCGGCTGGATTCCCCAAATTAATTTAAATCAGGGAATTGAGATGTGTGTAAAGGAGATGGGATATTGAAAGCGCTGCTGATTACCGTGGCTGGATTGTCCAGCCGCTTTAGTGAATCCCTGGGCAGGGCATGCCTCAAATGCATCTATTATGAGGATGGCCCGCATGAAACGCTGCTGTACCAGATGATGCACCAGAATAATGAATTTGACTGTTATATTATTGTTGGCGGATTCCGTTATCAGGAACTGACAGAATATGTCGGGACATATCTGCATGATTTCGGCGAACGTATCGTCCTTGTGGAAAATAAGGCATATGAGAAATATGGTTCCGGCTATAGCCTGTATCTAGGTATCCAGGAAGCCATCCGCTGCGGCTGCGACGAACTGATTTTTGCCGAAGGAGACCTGTATGTGGACCGCGCCAGTTTTACCCGCATATACCATGCGGAACGCAATGTAATTACAGCCAGCAGGGAACCTATCCTGGCAAAGAAAGCGGTAGCCTTTTACTTTAATGAACAGCAGCATATTCGCTATATTTATGATACCAGCCATAGTTCCCTGGAGATTAAAGAACCCTTTTTGGGAATCTTCAACTCCGGTCAGATATGGAAATTTACGGATAAAGAGCGTATCTCCGATGCTTTTTCTGCAATTTCCGAGTCCGGTTGGCAAGGGACAAACCTGACATTTATCCAGAAATATTTTGAGGGGCTTACGGATAAAGATTACGAAATCGTTAATTTTGAGACATGGATTAACTGCAATACCATCTCAGATTACAGAAAAATATATAAGCGAGGTTTAGGGAATGAAAACACTTGAGGAAAAACTGAATATCCTGCAAAAAGAGGCAGCTTCCCGCAAGATCAGGATTATGATTATGGGGCTTGGAAGCGTGGGGATGTACCTGCTGGACTATCTTATGTCAAAAGGCGATTCGGGCATTGCGCTTGGCGTTGCCGGGAGAAATGAGGCAAAGATGCGTTCGGATGTGAACATTATCCGCGTTTCTTCACTGATTCGCGGGCAAAACCGTACAGAAATTGACGTAATGAGCCATGTAGATTTTGACAATGTACCTTCCATCGAAGATTGCCTGAGGAAATTTCAGCCCGATATCCTGGTAAACAGCAGCCGTGTGTATTCTGGGCTGAAATACGGAAGCATTTCCTGGAACAACATAAGGGCGTATGGAATATGGGCGCCTCTGGCAATCAGATATATCAAAAATATCATGGAGGCCTGCGAAAATGTAAGAAGCAACGCCATTGTCATCAATACTTCTTATTCAGATGCTGTAATTCCCTGGCTGAAATCAGCCCAAAAACCCTACCCCGATTTCGGCAGCGGCAATATCAATCATCTGATTCCAAGGATTCGCTTCGCTGTGGCAGAGCAATTTTCTATTGAAGATTACTGGAATATAGATGTTACTTTCGCCACAAGCCATTTTCACGATGTGGTAATCAGCAAAGAGGGACAGACGGAAGGCGTAGAGCAACTGATATCCATAACCTATCAGGGCAAGAAATTAGAAGCCGATATGGAAAAAGTTTTTTCGGGCTGCAAAATTCCGATGCCAGTGGATGGGAAACGCAATATGATGAATGCTTCCAGTAATTTTGAAATCATCCAGGGCATTTTATCTGCAGTCAAAGGAAAGGAAAAAGTAAAACTGCACTGCCCAGGCGTATTTGGAGAGATTGGCGGCTACCCCATCATTTTAGATGGGACTAACGATGAAGTGAAAGCCTATTTGGATGAGCATGATTTCAGCCTCGATTCCATGCGTCAAAAAAACCGGGAATCCCTTTATCTGGATGGAATTGAGGACATAAAAGACGGCGTTCTCTATTACACAGATGAATTGCTGCAGAAAGTGAAAAAAGCTTTTGGTACAGAACTTGTGAAAAAAGTTTCCTTGGAAGAAAGTGAAAAAACCGCAGAATTCTTGATTTCGGAAATCATTGAGAAGAAAAAAGCATAAAC
>CANOHX010000137.1 GCA_947565885.1 uncultured Lachnospiraceae bacterium | reverse complement strand
ATTTTAGTTTTAATTCTTTTATTCCTTTTAGTCCTTTTTCTAGTAATTGCCTAATGGCATTATAGCATATGCAAAAATGTTTTTCAATATGCTTTTATTCAAATATTTTATCCTTATCTGGTATCAATCAAGAATCAAAAACAGAGAATCCACCACTAATGAAAGTGATAGGTTCTCTGCTTTTGATTGCGCTCTTATTCCCACTTAAATAAAATAATCCCGCCAATGCAGACTGCCATTCCAAGCACCCTGCGCCATTCAAAAGGCTGCTTTTCCACGCCAAATATGCCAAAAAGTTCAATCAGATAGGCAATCAGCAGCTGCGAAACAACAATCAGCATCACTGCCTTTGCCGGTCCCAGCGCCGCCATGCTCTTGATTACCGTGTAGGTAATAAATGCCCCGATTGCCCCGCCCAACAGCATATACTTAGGCTGTATCTGCAAAATCGCCGTAAAGCTGCTGCGGTCTGTAAAAAGCCAGGCAGCCAGACAGACAATAAGGGCAGAAAACTGTACCCAGCTTGTGCTGACCCACATGCTGCTGCCTTTCGTCACCTCCGTGTTGAATACACCCTGTACGCTCATCAAAGCCCCAGACAGGAGTGCAATAAAAATTCCAATCATTGGTTTCCTCCTAAAAAACTCTTTCAGATAGGATAACCACAATTGTGAATTACTATACCTTTATAATATATCTTTTAATATTCTGACCATCTCATCGACATGTTCTTTTTCAATCACCAACGGCGGCACAAACCGCAGGACATCGCTGCCCGCAGTAATCAGAAGCAATCCCCGTTTCAGCGCCTTGCTGCTCACTTCCGCTACCGAGACTGTAAGCTCCAGCCCCTGCATCAGCCCTTTGCCCCTGCGCGCAGCGATGCAGCTATATTCTGCTTTCAGCAAATCCAACTGTTCCTCCAGATAGCTCCCAACTTCTTTGACGTGCTGCGTGATTTTCTGCTGCGCAAAAATATCAAATACCTTGCTGACTGCCGCACCTGCCAAAGGATTGCCGCCGTAAGTGGTTCCATGGTCTCCGGGCTTTAAGGAAGCTTCAGCCACCTTTTCTGTCATCACGAAAGCCCCCACAGGGACACCGCAGCCCAAAGCCTTGGCACACGTCATGATGTCCGGCTTTACGCCGTATCCCTGCCAGGCAAACATCTCCCCGGTCCTTCCCATGCCGCACTGGATTTCATCTAAAATCAACAGGATATCACGCTCCTCGCAAATTTCTTTGACGCCATGCAGAAATTCTTCTGTTGCCGGATAAATTCCGCCCTCACCCTGTATAGTCTCCATGATAATGGCGCAGGTCCTGTCATTTACCAAAGCTTTTACGCTGTCCAAATCATTGTAATCCGCAAATCTGACAATCCCCGGCAGCGGCTCAAAAGGTTCCCGGTAATGTGCATTGCCAGTTACCGCGAGCGCGCCCAGGCTCCTGCCATGGAATGAATGGTTCATGGCAATGATTTCATGATCCGTGCATTTATCCCTGTCATAAGCATATTTTTTGGCTGCCTTTATTGCTCCCTCTATGGCCTCTGTCCCGCTGTTGGTAAAAAAGACACGGTCCAGGCCGGAAGCCGCACAGAGCTTCGCCGCCGCTTCCATCGTAGGCTGGTTATAATACAGGTTGGAGGTATGAAGCAGCTTGTCGACCTGCTCCTTCAATGCCTGATTATATTCCTGGTTCCCATATCCCAACGCCTGTACGGCAATTCCTGCCGCGAAATCAAGATATTTTCTGCCCTCCGTATCGTACAGGTATACCCCTTCTCCATAATCAAGTACCACCGGATAGCGGTTATAAGTATGTAAAATATGGCTTTCTGCCAGCGAAATTATTGTATTTTCTTCCATCTCAATTCTGCTCCTTCTGTTCCAGGTTAAAAGACCGGCTTCTTTGTCCTCGTCTGTTCTTTTCTATACATTAGAAATGTTGGTATCCCTATTTCGCCTGAGAGAAACGCTCTTCGCTGTCCCCTATGATTGCCGTGCCGATACCTCTGTTCGTAAAAATTTCCAAGAGCAGACAATGTGGGATACGACCATCCAAGATATGCACCCGGGAAACGCCATCCTCAATGGCATCGATACAGTTATTCAGTTTCGGCAGCATGCCGCCGCCAATCGTTCCGCTGCCTATCAGCTCATGCGCTTCTGAAACTGACAATTCCGAAATCAGCGAAGATTTTTCTTGTGGATCTTTATATACACCCTCCACATCTGTGAGGAATGCCAGTTTTTCTGCCTTGACCGCCCGGGCAATGGCACAGGCCGCATCATCGGCGTTGATGTTATATGTCTCAAACTCATCATCCAAGCCGATAGGGCAGACAATGGGCAGGAAGTCTTTTTCCAATAAGTCATAGAGCACCTTGGCATTGACCTCCTTGATATCGCCCACATAGCCAATGTCCTGTCCCTGCGAATATTTCTTATCTACTTTCAGCAGCCCGCCGTCCTTGCCGCTGATGCCGATGGCGTTAACGCCCAGCCCCTGCACCATCTGCACCAGGGATTTGTTGACCCTGCCCAGTACCATCTCTGCAATCTCCATTGTCGGCGCATCGGTCTTACGCAGTCCATTGACAAACTCCGGCTCCATGCCGATTTTGCCGACCCACTTGCTGATTTCCTTGCCGCCTCCATGGACGATAATAGGCTTAAAGCCTACCAGCTTCAAAAGCGTCACATCCTTGATGACATCCAGTTTCAGTTCATCGTCCACCATCGCGCTGCCGCCGTATTTTACCACAATTATCTTGCGGTTAAACCGCTGGATATACGGAAGCGCCTCTATCAGCACTTCTGCTTTCTGCAATATTTCCTGCATATTTTTTTCTGCCATTTTACTTTCCTCTTTTCCTAAATTGTTATAAACATATCTGAAACGTCCGTCTTCACAACCCGCCATGTCATTTCACAGCTTGTCATCTTTTACCATCACAGCCTAATAACAGCCCTTAAGAACGGTAATCCGCATTGATTGTCACATATTCATGAGTCAGGTCGCAGCCCCAGGCTGCTGCCCGCTCCTCCCCCATTTTCATATCCACAAGCACAGTTACTTCCTCGTCAGACAAAATCTTTGTTGCCTCTTCCTCACTATAATCAGCAGCAACGCCATCCTTGTAAATAAGAATCCTGCCTGACTTGCTCTCAAAAAACAGTTCTATCTTCTCTGGGTCAAAATCCACGCCGGAATACCCCAAGGCACATAAAATCCTGCCCCAGTTGGCATCATGCCCATAGATTGCTGCTTTCGTCAGTGAAGAACAAATCACTGATTTCGCAAGGGTCTTGGCATGTTCTTTTGTGTCTGCGTGAATGACTTCCGTCTCAAAGAGCGCAGTCGCTCCCTCTCCATCCCCCGCCATCTTCTTCGCCAGAGCAGTATTGACAGCGTTCAGCGCCTCTACGAACTTCCGATAATTATCATCTTTCTCCGTAATTTTACTATTTCCAGCCATGCCATTGGCAAGCAGCAGCACCGTATCATTCGTGGAAGTATCGCCGTCCACGGAAATCATGTTATACGTGTCTTTCACATCCTCGCGCAGAACCTCCTGCAGCAGTTCCTTGGAAATGGCGAGGTCTGTGGTTACAAAACTGAGCATCGTGCACATATTGGGATGTATCATGCCAGAGCCTTTGCACATGCCTCCCAGAGTGACGGCCTTTCCATCCACTTCAAACGTCACTGCCGCTTCCTTCGACTTCGTGTCGGTCGTCATAATTGCACGTGCCGCTTCCTGCCCGCTGTCTGCTGTACCGCTAAGTTCCGAAGCCATCACAGAAATTCCCGCTTCTAGCTTCTCCATCGGTAGCTGCATCCCGATAACTCCTGTGGAAGCCACCAACACTTGGTTTGCCGGGATACCCAGCGCTCTCTCCACTGCCTGTGCCGTCTTCTGGCAATACTCCATGCCCTCATCCCCGGTACAGGCATTGGCGATTCCTGCGTTTGCCACCACCGCCCGGGCGCAGGTTTCCTCCGCCACCAGACGCATATCCCATTTTACCGGGGCTGCTTTTACCACATTGCTGGTAAATGTGCCCGCACAGACTGCCTCCTGTTCGCTGACAATCATTGCCATATCTTTCCTGCTCTCATATTTAATCCCTGCCGCCGTACTGGCCGCGGTAAATCCTTTTGCCGCGGTCACGCCGCCCACTATCATTTTCATTCGCCATTCCTCCCTGTTTCCTCACTAAAATGCTCTCTCATACTATCATAAATAAGATATGTTCTGCCGCATTTATTGGAAAATTGTAATATTCGCATCGTTCAATACAAAGTCGTAGTAATTCAAATCTTTCCGGAATGTCCAGCCCACGCTCTTCCAAAAAGAATTCCCCACTTCATTTTTCTTAAAGGCAATCAGGCATACCTTGTTGATGTGCTCCTCCTGCAAGGCACGCATGGCCAAAACTGCCATCGCCTTACCGATGCCTTGCTGCCTGTAATCTTCGCGCACGCACACATGGTAAAAACAGCCGCGCCGCCCATCATGCCCGCAGAGAATGGCTCCTACAAGCTCCCCCCCTGCTTCCGCCACCATGCTGGTGGTCGGATTCCGCTTCAGAAAGCGCTCTATGCCCTCCCGGGAATCATCCATGCTGCGGATGCCAAAGCCCTTGATGGTTTTCCACAAGCGGTAAACCTTATCGTAATCTTCCTCTTTCATCACCCGCACGGTTGCTGGGGTGATTGTTTTATCTTCCATCTGCATCTCTTTTCTTCCTATTCAGCAGCTGCCAACCTCCATCTGGAATATCATACATCTGCATTTTTCTGAAATCTAGGGAAATACTGACTCATTCAGTATTTCTTTTCTAGGGGAACATCGGCACAAGCTTTAGGCCTTCATTCTCAGGAAGCCCAAACAAAAGATTCATATTCTGCACTGCCTGTCCTGCTGCCCCTTTCACAAGGTTATCAATCGCTCCCATCATCACAATCCTGCCGGTGCGCGCATCAATCTGAAATCCAATGTCCACAAAATTGCTGCCTTCCACCCATTTCGTCTCCGGATAAACGCCTTTATCCAGGACACGCACAAAATATTCTTCTCCATAATACTTATCGTAAGCCGCTTTTACCTGCTCATAAGAGGGATAGGCATGAGAGCCGTCCGCCTGCTTGATTTTCTTCAGGGACGCATATTCCGTTGCCAGAATGCCGCGGTTCATCGGCACTAAATGCGGCGTAAAATTAATCGTAACTGCTTCACCTGCCGCATAGCTTAACTGCTCCTCAATTTCCGGTGTGTGGCGGTGCGTGGTCACGCTATATGCCTTCATGTTCTCATTAACTTCACAGAACAGATTAGGCAGTTTGGCGCCCCTGCCCGCGCCGGAGGTACCTGACTTGGCATCCACAATCAACGTATTTGGCTCAATCAGCCCCTCTTTCACCAACGGATATGCCGTAAGAATCGAGCAGGTCGTGTAGCAGCCCGGGTTTGCCACCAGCCGCGCCTGTTTTACCTTTTCACGGTTTACCTCACACAACCCATACACAGCCTCCTCGATAAACTGTGGGCTTTTATGCTCTATCTGATACCATTTCTCATAAGTCCTGACATCCTTAATCCGGTAATCGGCGCTTAAATCTATGACCTTGGCGCTGCTAAGGATTTCTTCCGTCAGCACGCCTGCCAGAAACCCTTGCGGCGTTGCCGTAAAAATCACATCTACCTGTTTGGCCAGCGCTTCTATATTATCATCCAGGCAGGCGTCCTCCACCAGCTGAAACATATTCCCATATACCTTTGCATATTTTTCGTCAATATAGCTTCTGGAACCGTACCATTTGATTTCTGCCTCTCCGTGTCCCAGCAAAATCCTCACCAATTCTGCTCCTGCATATCCGGTTGCACCAATAATTCCTGCTTTTATCATACTGAATTCCTCGCTTTCCCTTTTCCATAACTATATATCTATATCGCTTCGCTGGTTATCTACCGCCGAAGTAAATACCTCATACAATTTACCATCTGCCTGCAGGATAACGCTTACTTTACAATTATTATCTGTATCTACTCTCATGTTACCGCTTATAGCAGAATATTTTCCATTCATAACATCCTCACAGCCTTCCAGATTTGACATTGGCAAATCTGCATAAAAAATCTCGCCGCTCCTGCTGTCTTCAATTTTTAGAAACGCATATTGCTGAAATGAATTCGAGTTCTCCTTATATGCATATCCCGATACATTCAGCTCCCCATCGGCAATTTCCACATTAATATCTGACTTAATATCCTTGGCAGCCATATCGATCTTTTTCTGCAGTTTCACTTTTTTATTACGAATCCGCCAGATTTTTGCACCGTCAATATCCTTTAGGAAAATTAAGTTTGCCGTTTCATCATAATTTTCTTTTATATAATTTTGCATCAATTCCGCATCTGAATCTGCGACAATCAATACGTTTCCATTATTTATGCTGTCCCGATAAATATTATCTACGTTGTATCGCCTTAGCATATGTTCCATAACCGGAACATTAAATTCCCAGCCGCCCATGTAATATACATTTGCAGCATCTCCCAACCTTGCCGGTTCCCAAAAATCATAAGACGTTTCGAGCTTAAACGGCTCGGAATGCATGGAGAAAATATATAATTTTTCCTCATCTCCTGACACCAACTCAAAGAAATTTCTTGAGAGATCCGTAGATATTTCTTCCAGTTCCCTATTCTCATGAAAAGTTGACAAATTCATCGCCAATACTACGCCGCATAATACTGCAATCCACTTTCTGCTTTTTACTTGTATTTTCCCGATATCCTCCGACATGCCATAGAGCACAACGGCAATTGATGACATCCACATACCAGCGTCTATCCGCGGCAAACCATAACGGTTGATAACAAAGAAATAAAATTCAAACGTCATAACCGCCACAAACTCATACACTACAAAATACAAATTCCTTTTATTAAGTGCAATAGCGATGAGTGAAAGCATGAGAAAAAATGCGAACAGCGGCATAGAAAGAAATTGTGCCGGATATTCCTTAAAATAGTTCTTTATCATTTCCGCAGTAATCCCTTTTTGTTCTTTCTTTGCTTCAACTAATTTTTGCAGCGTCTCTGCCGGCAGCAGTTCCGTATCCATATTCCAGCAGTGATAATACTGCATATCGGATTCACTTATCCCCAAACGCTCATATAAATCCCTGTTTTCCTCATAATCAGGAAATCCCCTATCCCACAAGTCAGCCCGAAGCTGATTGTATTCCAGATAATACTTCCATTCTTCATTCTTTTGATAATAAAGACGGTCTGCTCCAAAAATTACAACGCTTCCACATGCCACTGCACCGAACACGAGCAGATATGACCCGAGCCTTCTCTTCCAGCCCTCAGGTTTTTTTCTAAAAATCTCCCAAAACCGAATTAATATTATTCCTCCGGTTAAAACAGCGCAAACCATGAAAAACTGAAAACGTATCATACTTCCGAAAATACATAAGAGAGCTCCCACTGTTAAAAATACCAGCTTCTCCCATCTCTTTCTGGCTTTTTCAAGCCCAAAAGCTAATATGATTATTCCGCCTATTGTCGTAACAGCAGCCGTTCTTGTCCATTGGAAAACCACGTATGTCTGATATCCAAAAACCATCAGCAGAAACAGACTGCTGACCAATCCCGCTTTTCTGCCCTGCAGGCGAATGAAAATGTAAGATACAAACGTAAAAGCCATGAAAATCATACCATACTGGAGAACTAAATACCATTTCACTGCCGGGAACAGGCCTGCAAGTACATTCACAACCTTGCCCCATATCAAATTCTCAAATACCAAATGGCTTGTGTATCCGCCATATGCCCCCTCCGCCATAAGAGCCATGGCATTGTCATCGTTCGTTTCAAAATGTATCTGAAAAAGGCATAAAAATATAACAAAAAATATAACGTTTAATCCCAACGCAATATAACTATCTTTTGCCCATGTTTTATATCTGCTTTTCATAGTCCCTTTTCTCCTTATTCTAGTAAAACGAATATTAAGTCTCTGACATTTGCATCTTCTATATTTGCTTTCTATTGCTGAAACCGGCTGGATAGTAAATAAATATAATATACACCTCCCGTCACTACATGCATTGCTAAAACAATATCAAGCAACCATCTCCATGCTTTTCCAAAATACTCCCTTCTTTCCATATATTCTATT
>CANOHX010000136.1 GCA_947565885.1 uncultured Lachnospiraceae bacterium | reverse complement strand
GACAAAGCGTTCTTCCAGCAGGAAAATTTGACATTTCCCGCAAAAAAAGAAGACGTGCCGTAATTGCGTCTTCTTCCTAATATCGTTCCGCTCCCTACGACAGTATTAACTGACAGGTTCAAAGAGTCAGGTTTTAACCTTCTCAACTGCTATGCAGTCCCTCTGCGTTTATTCTATTGTGTCTGCATGCCATCAGCTTTCTGTGATGGACAATAACTACTGTACTCTATCTTAAATGATTGCCGGTGTTTTGTCAATAAATAAAAATTTTATGAGCAAAGTTAGCTGCAAAGCAGCGAGAAAACGCCGTAGGTTGCTAAGTGCCAGCGGCACTTGTCAAGCAACGACCAAAGCGAAGCGTAGAACTTTGCGAATAGCGTAGGGCTGAACTGTTACTGTCCATAGGATTTTTATATATTTTTCTATTAAAATATGAAAAACTAATGTATAATAAAGACAAATTAAAAATTTGAGAGGGTGGATGCAGATGGAGCAAATATTATCTGAAGGAGTTGATAAATATGACATTTACTACAAAACAATGGATTTTTTTAGCCTTATGCGATGGGGGAGTTATTTTGATGGGCGCAATGATTGGGCTTTATCTATCAGAAGAGATTCCGTTTACACTTTGCGCCGTCATGTGCCTGGCAGGGGGTGCCATGCTAGTTTCCTCTTTAATATTTATGCATTTGAAAATGCGCTGCTCATCCTGCCATCATATTTATCCGCTTGTTGGCTGGTGGGGAATGGAATGCTGCCCCTACTGCGGCGAATACTTTTATTAGTCCAGTACCCAAATAGATTTTAACAGTAACTTAACCGCACTCTGTTTGACAGCGTTAACGATTAAGTTACTGTTTTTATTCTCTGTCGCCCATACCCTCAGTGGACAAAGGAACACACGCCCCTTGTTCACTGAGGGTACAAAATTCAAAATTAAAAACCCAAATCCACTTCCGCAAACAACTGCTCAAAGGTAATCCTTATCTTAGGAAAATGGACAATTTTCAGTTCTTCCTGATTCGCCTCCGTAATCGTCTTCCACAGATAATACCGCGGCTTTTGCTTTTCATCATAATCCAGGTTATAAATCTCCACTTTCCTGTTTTCCCAGTCAACAATCCAGTATTCATCAATCTCCTGCTGCCTGTACAGTTCCATCTTCTCCCCACGGTCAAACTTCTCCGTGGATGGGCTCAGTACTTCCATCACAAAACGCGGGATATCAAGGAACACATTGCCTTTCCTTGCCTTTGTGCGGCAGTTAATAGAGGCATCCGGAATCACTTTTTTCTCTTCGCCTTCTCCTGTATGCCACTTATATTGGACATTATCAGAAAATACATAGCAAGTACTGTTTTTGAGCTGCTCCCGGATGGCGGATACAAAATTAACAATCACCGTTGAATGCTCTGGCCTGGCGCCTGCCATATCCAATATCTGCAAATCCATGAAAAACCTCCTCTCACTGCCCTTGGCCGAGAACCTCCAACGCTTTTAACACCTGGTTATCATGCATGGGATCGTATGTCTCGTCTTCCTGGCTGAGGTATTCATATTCCAGTTCAATATCCGGGGAAATGCCAACCTCGTGAATATAATTGCCCTTGGGCGTAAAATACTTTGCCATCGTCAGCTTGATGGCGCTGCCGTCATTAAGGGGAATGATAGTCTGGACAATCCCTTTTCCAAAAGTCGTCGTGCCAATCAAGGTTCCGTATTCATAGTCCTTGACAGCCCCGGCAAAAATCTCAGATGCACTGGCGCTGTTCCCATTGATAAGCACCGCCAGCGGAATCTCCATACAGCTGTCATCCGATTTATAGTCAGAGCGGTTTCCATACTTATCCTCCGTGTACACCAACAGCCCTTGAGGCAGTATTTCATCCAGCATGTCACAGACAGACTGCAGGACGCCTCCGGGATTGTCACGCAAATCGACAATCATAGATACCATCCCCTGTCCCTGCAGGTCTTTTATCGCCGCATCAAACTGCTCCGGCGTTGCCGTGGAAAATTCCGTAACCTGAATCAGCCCTACCTTGCCTTCTAACATCTGGTACTGCACAGTGGGCACTTCAATCTTCCGGCGCGGCACGTCAAACCCGAGGTAATCGTTTTCCCCCTGCCGGAGGATTTCAATATGGACGGTCGTGCCTTCTTCCCCCTTGATATAATTCGTCAGTTCCGACAATTCCATGCTGTCGCCAGCGATATCGCCCACTTTGGCTATGATGTCTCCATCCTTGATGCCGACTTCCTCCGCCGGCGTCCCCGGATAGACATGGAGGATGGTAACTACCTTGGTCTTCGCATCCTGGGTCAGCACCGTGCCAATCCCACAATAGACGCCAGTCGTGCTCTCATTGAATGAAGCATACTCTTCTGCCGAGAAATAGGCAGAATAAGGGTCTCCCAGACCTTCCACCATCCCGGCATATATCCCCTCTATCAATGCATCCTTGTCTGCCGCTTCATAATAATACTGGTCTATCAGATCGGTCAGTTCCCCAGCTTTCTTCTCCACGGAACTATTTAAAATAGCGCTCTTCGTATCCTTTTGCTCCTGAGCCGTGCCGCCGCTGTCCGCCAGCGGCTTTGCGCTATAAAGAAGAGCCCAGACGCTAAGAAGCGCAACCGTAACAAGCAAAAGCGTGAAAGCGCTTCCAAGCAATATGCCAAGACCAAAGCCTGGTCCCTTTTTCTTCGGCGGCTGCCCCATCCCGCCCCGATAACGTGCACTTTCTGAAAGGGCATATTCCCGCGCTAATTTTTCCTGGTCGTCTAACTCTCGTGGCTCATTCGATTGTAAGTCCATATCATCCCTCTTTCCTTTCAACTATAACAACTTTGTATGTAATAATATAATGTTGATTATACTTTCAGGTGTTTGCGTATTGTTAAACGGCTTCCCAGAAAGCCAATACCTACGCCGAGAATCAGCCCCACCGGAACCAGCGTAGCAAATACCTTGTCTACCGGCAGAAACTCCAGCATGCTGCTGAGCCAGCGGAACTTCTCCGCCACATAAAAAATAATCCTGCGGTACATAAAATACAATACAGTAAGCGGCAGTGCAGAACCGATAATCCCAATGAGGATTCCCTCAACGATAAAGGGCGCGCGCACAAAGTAATCCGTCGCTCCAATCAATTTCATAATCGCAATTTCTTCCCGGCGCACCGCAATGCCGATGGTAACTGTATTGCTAATCAGGAAAACGGCAACGCAGAGGAGGATCAGGATGATTCCGGCAGATACATAGCCGATAAGACGGTTAAAATCCGTCAGCGTATTTGCTGCAATATCCGAACTTTTCACTTCCTTTACGCCATCTAAAGATTCCAGGTAAGTAACCAGGGACTCCTGCATGGAAATATCGTTCATGTAAACCTCATAATGGGCGGAATTTGCCAAAGGGTTATCGTTCGTAAATCCCGCTGCCATCTCCTCTGCGCCCTCAAAATATACCTTTTGAAATTCATCCCATGCCCGCTCAGCGGATACAAACACTTTCTTGGAGACTTCCACGCGCTTGTCTATCTGCGCGCCTATTTCATCCACCTGCTCCTGGGAAACGCCTTCTACGAAAAAGACCGTAACGGCAACGCCGGATTCCACCTCCCGCACCACGCTCTGAAAATTCACCACCACGGAATAGAAAACGCCAAAAAGGAAAATACAGGCCGACATTGTGGCAATCGAAGCAAGGGAAAACATTTTATTTTTCCAGATATTCTTGGCTCCCTGCCGCAGCGTATATAAAAATGTACTAATCCTCATTGCCACCACCCATTCGCTCGTCGCTCACGACAACGCCTTTCTTCATTGTTATGACACGCTTTTTCATGGTCTTGACAATCTCCAGGTTATGGGTAACGACCAAAACAGTCGTCCCCCTCTGGTTAATCTCCTCCAAAAGCTTCATAATATCCCATGCATTATGGGTATCCAGGTTTCCGGTCGGCTCATCCGCCAGAAGGATTTTCGGCTCATTGACCAAAGCCCGCGCAATTGCCACACGCTGCTGTTCCCCACCGGAAATCTGCCGGGGATACGACTTGTATTTTGCCGCCAGCCCCACCATGGACAGCACCGCCGGTACCTTGCGCCTCATACTCTTGGCTGACTTTCCAATCGCACGTTGGGCAAACGCCACATTCTCGTAGACGTTGCGGTCTTTCAGCAGACGGAAATCCTGAAATACGACCCCCAGATTTCGGCGGAATTTCGGCACATCTCTGTGGCGGATATTTCCCAGCCGCTGACCATTGATGATAATGCTGCCGCTGGTGGGCTCTAACTCTTTCAGCAGAAGCTTAATTAACGTTGATTTCCCGGAACCGCTGTCTCCCACCACAAAAACAAACTCCCCGGTCTCAATATGCAGGCTGACATCGTTCAATGCCGGTATCCCTGCCGAATACGCTTTACTGACATTTTCAAGTTTTATCATATAAGCCTCCCTACATTAATAATCCAAGGATTCCATATATTTCATGTACTTCACTACCATCAGCGCAATCTTAAACGTAATGGCGTCTTCAAAAATACGCAAATCCAGCCCCGTGCTCTTCTGCAGCTTATCAAGACGGTACACCAGCGTATTCCTGTGGATATACAGCTGCCTGGATGTCTCTGACACATTCAGGCTGTTCTCAAAGAATTTATTGATCGTGGTAAGCGTCTCGTCATCGAATTCATCCGGCGATTTGCCATCGAAAATTTCCTTAATAAACATTTTGCACAGCGGAATCGGCAGCTGGTAAATCAGACGCCCAATCCCCAACGTGGAGTATGCGATAATCCGGTGGTCCTCAAAGAATATCTTACCCACGTCCAATGCCATGCGCGCTTCCTTGTATGACCTGGAAACTTCCTTTATTTCATTTACAATCGTCCCATAGGCAATGTGGATTTCCTGATTGTCAGTGCTGTGGAACATATTCAAAATAACTTCTGCCGTCTTATTTAGGTCATCATACCCTTCATTTTCCAGCACTTCTTTTACTACAATGATATTTTTCTCATCCACCGCGGTAATGAAATCCCTGGATTTGCTGCCCAAGAGCCCACGTACTTTCTCCATTTCATTGCCGTCTTTTTCAAGCGCAGTTTCTATAATAAATACAACCCTTCGGGCCTCCGTATCTATATGAAGCTTCTTGGCACGGTTGTAGATATCAACCAGAAGCAGATTGTCCAGCAACAAATTCTTGACAAAATTATCCTTGTCAAACCGTTCCTTATATGCCACCAAAAGATTCTGAAGCTGGAAACTGGCAATCTTCCCTACCATATATACATCCTCACTGTCCCCATTCGCAAGCAGGATATATTCTAGCTGATGGTCGTCAAAAACTTTAAAAAACTGGCAGCCCAGAAAAACCTGGCTGTCCGCCGGCGACTCTACAAAAGTAAGCGCCGCTGTCACATAATTGTCTGTATCCTGAAATGTCGTTGCCAAAACTTTCCCATCAGTGTCAATAATGCATAAATCAATCCTGGTAATTCCTTTTAAACCATCAATCGTATTTTGAAGTATCTGATTTGAAATCAATTTATCCACTCCCTTTCTTCTTCTTTTCTGTCACGCCTCTCCTTACGAGAACCATTTCCTGATTACTTGTACATTATGTTCTATGCAACTTTCACAAATTATATATCTATTATTTTCCGGCACAAAAACAACCTAATTTATATTTTAATGCAAAAGCACAAAAAAATAAAGAGGAAATCCTCATTTTTTTATGCATTTCCTCAATTATTTTTTTGATTACAACTTTTTTCACCTTAGGCATAGTATACAAAATAGAAATTCATAGTCTTAGAACAAAGCGGACAAGTCCGCATCAACTCCCTAAATCCCTCATTCATGAGGGCGCTGGATACCCGGTGGATGCCCATTCAGCGCGGACCGGAGCGACCTCTTCCTCTCGCACGAGCGCGCATAATTATTTTTCATCTTATAGGAAAGATACTTTCACGCTTTAGCGTGACAAGGTCTTTCCTATAAAATGAAACCTTCTCCCAAAACTTCCCGCACATCGCCCACTACTACAAAAGCGTTTTTATCGTTCTGATGCACCAGTTCCTTGAGTCGTACAATCTCTTTCTTAGAGACAACACAGTACAGCACACGTTTCTTATCGCCCGAATACATACCATATGCTTCCAAACCGGTGACACCACGCTCCAGTTCTTCCATAATCTGCCGTGCAATCTTTTCATAGGAATCCGTAATGATGTACGCAGCCTTGGAAAACTTCATGCCCTCTAAAATCGTGTCCATCACTTTAGAGGAAATGAAAATTGCTACAATCGCATACATAGAGGGACGCAGCCCGAACACATACATTCCTACCAACACAACCATGCCATCCAGCACCTGCATAATCTGCGCCACCGAATAGTGCTTCAGCCAGCCCTGCAGCAGAAGCGCCACCATCTCCGTCCCGCCGGTAGTGGCATTTGCCCATAGAATCATACCCATGGCGGTTCCTACGAGCACGCCGCCAAAAATCGACGCCAGAATATAATCTCCATCGACAAAATCTAATTCCGGTATCACATAAAGCCAGGCAGAAAGCAGCGCCGTGGCACAGCCGGTCCGCCAGATAAACCGCTTTCCTTTTATTTTTAAGGCAATCAGAAAAAAGGGAATATTCAACGCCAGGTTGGCGAACCACAGCGGAATGCCGCCCTCATAAAAGATATCCGTTACCTTTTTCATCAGAATTGCAATTCCGGTAAAACCTCCGGTCACCAGGCCAACGGGGTCAAAAATACATTTGATCCCAAATGCCAAAATTCCCGTACCGGCAATAATTGCCAGATATAGCACCACCGGATTACGTTTGCTCATCGTAAAACTACTCATTTCTTTCCTCACCGTCATTCTTTTTATAGCGCAGGAGATGCGTATGGAGGATTCCTTTCTGGATAAACCTTTTCGCAAAACCCGCCATCTCCGATTTCCCTTGCCTACCTGCATAATGCGTCCCCAAACCGTACCAAATCTTGGCATTCAGTTTTTCTTTGTGCTCTCTGAGAAAATATTCCTGTTCCGGCGTAGGCAGAACTGAAAAAATCACATCCGGCGTGGCAATATTGATTTCATTGATTACCGCATCGAAATCTCCGCCGCATTCTGACAACGCATAAGCTCCTACAATCTTGATACGATCATAACCCTCATTTAAAAAACCCTGCAGCAAACTCACCTGTTCCCCAGATTCCCCCAGCAGGTATGCCGTGCGCTTATTGCGCGCTGTCCTGCGCAGGAATTCTTTGAAGAATTCATTCTCCACCGTTTCTTTCATCCGCTGCGAGGACACAATGCCCGCCGCCTTTAATATCTCCTTATCACAAATAATTGCCAAATCCAGATTTTCTATGCAGTTTTTTACCAACTCGTCCGACTGTGCTTTGACCAGCGTTTCCATAGAAATTGTTTCCACCGTACTCATAATCGTATTGTTCCAACACACTTCTATGCGCAGCATCGCCTCACGAACCGTATAATTATCCAGGCTTATGCCCAAAATATCCAGTTTCTTTACCATATAACACCTATATTCTTCCGTTTACTGATATATATCGCAAACACCAACATTTTTCCATGTTATTTATTGCTAATTATAAACCATCTTAGAAGTATACCAAATGAAAGGGACTTTTTCAACTATACTTTTTCCAGTAACTGCTATTTATGCAAAGTTTTAACATTCTTTGCTCCATAAATTGACTGACATTTTACTCTTACTATTTATATTTTTTGTATATTCAGTTGTCAATATGATTTGAGATTTTTCCCAAAAAATGACAAATTTATTACAACTTCACAAAACTCATGTTCTTATTATATTACTATGTAAACTTACTTTTTTTATCGTTTTTTGTGGATAAAGTGGATAACTTCGTGTATAACTCAAAATCTCGGATTTTTCAACTTAATTTTTTGTGGATAACTCTTTTATAACTTTCAATATCTCTATAGAAATTTTAATTTTTTGTGCAGATTGTTAATGCTGAAATTTGTCAAATCTTTTTTTCATTTTGTGGAAAAGAAAATTTATTACAAAATTATGAATTGTGCAACAACTTTTTATCTTATAGGAAATAAATTGTCACGCTAAAGCGTGAAAGTGTATTTCCTATAAGATAAAAAAACCGGATTACAGATTACTGTAACCCGGCATTCTT
>CANOHX010000135.1 GCA_947565885.1 uncultured Lachnospiraceae bacterium | reverse complement strand
TACGCAGTAAATTGATAACATGCTCACGCGCCCTGCACGCAGTGCGCTTTCATGCGCGTGATAGCTCTTATAATACCCATTTGTGCTTTTATGCCGCTGGTAAGGAAAACTTACGAAGGACTTCCTACCCCGGAAAAACCATTTCCGATGGCGATATTTTACAAGACAGTGGGAAAACGCGAGTTTTGAATTGGGGAAATTAATATCATCAGCCCCTCTCTGGAACTAGGGATACTAGAAATTCCGGTTTAGTCTGCCGTTGGCAGAGGAGGGGAAATATGCGGAACTCAAGAAATATTCCATAAATATTTTTAATCATATCAGCGAAGAGAACTGCTGTGGAAACTGTAATTAAAGATTTTAAGGCTGAATAGTTACTTGGATAGCAGCCAATATTGCTGCAGTAATGGAAAATCAGTTTGCCCTATGTTATAATGGGTTCATCAAATAAGTCTTGTGAGAGGTAGCTGTGAAAAATATACTGATTATTGATGACGATATGTATATTGGAGATATGCTGGAGGAAATCCTTATAAAAGAGGGTTATGGAGTCTTTCGTGCTTATTCAGGGACAGAAGCCTTGCTGGTATTGTCCGATATCACGCCGGACCTTGTGCTGCTGGATTTGATGCTGCCGGGATTGGAAGGTGATAAAGTGTTGTTACAGATTAAAGGAATCCCGGTGATTGTGGTCAGCGCCAAGGCGGACGTGAACCTCAAAGTGAATCTGCTTTTGGGCGGGGCAGCCGATTATATCACAAAGCCTTTCCATACGAAAGAGCTTTTGGCACGGATAGCTGTGCAGCTGCGAAATGTGGCAGTCAGGCTTCCCACCCCTGTGTTAAAATATGGTGATATGACTCTTGACATGGAGGTTCATACCGTATCGGTAGGCACGAAAGAAGTACGGCTTACAAGGACAGAATTTGCGATTCTTAAAGTACTGATGCAAAATCCTACGCAGGTGGTTACCAAGTCTTTGCTGTTGGACCGAATCGGGGAAGACACGCCGGACGGCATAGAAAGCTCCCTCAAAATGCATATCAGCAATCTGCGTAAGAAACTCAAGAAGGTAAGCGATAAAGATTACATAGAGGCAGTATGGGGAATTGGCTTTAAGATGAGGGAAGAATGAATCTTTACTATATCTTTACGGTTTCCTTTACCGGTTTCTTTATGGTTGCTCCTTATAATGTGTGTATCACATAAAGGAGGTCATGTTTTTATGGAATATGTTTTGCAAACGAATGCACTGAGTAAACACTACAGAGATTTCAAAGCGCTGAATGGCGTATCCATGAACGTTCCCAAAGGGGCAATCTATGGTTTTGTGGGCAAGAACGGCGCTGGCAAGACTACGCTTATCCGTCTCATCTGCGGTCTTCAGGAGCCAACAGCGGGAGAATACACGCTGTATGGCAGGAAGAATTCGCAGAAGGATATTGTGAAATCGCGCAGGAGGATGGGCGCTGTCGTGGAGACACCGTCCATCTACCTCGATATGACGGCGGAGAATAACCTGCGGCAGCAGTACCGCATTCTGGGGCTGCCATCGTTTGAAGGGATAGATGATATCCTGGAGCTGGTAGGCCTTGCAGATACAGGGAAGAAGAAAGCCAAGAATTTTTCCCTCGGTATGCGTCAGAGATTGGGCATTGCAGTCGCGCTTGCCGGAGACCCGGATTTCTTACTTCTCGATGAGCCCGTCAATGGCCTGGACCCACAGGGGATCATTGAAATCCGCGAACTGATATTGAAACTGAACCGGGAGCGGCAGATTACGGTGCTGATTTCCAGCCATATCCTGGACGAACTTTCCAAGCTGGCAACGCATTATGGTTTTATTGACAACGGCTCCATGGTAAAAGAAATGAGCGCTAAGGAACTGGAGGATAACTGCCGCAAATGTGTGCGCGTGGAAGTGAGCGATACCAAAGCCCTCGTCCGTGTGCTGGATGGGTTGGGTGTGGAATATAAAATCTTGTCTGCCAATACCGCGGATGTGTATGCGAAGATAAATGTCTCCCAATTGACGTCGTTATTAGGGAAGGAAAACTGTGAGGTCATCTCTATGCAGGAGCACGACGAAAGCCTGGAGAGTTATTATGTCAGTCTGGTGGGAGGTGGTAAACATGCGTAAACTCATATCCGCGAATTTTTTCCGCCTGTTTCGGGACAAAACGTTCTGGTTCTGCGTGGGGGCTATGTTCATTTATGCAGTTGCCTATATGCTGAACGGTGTCAGGCAGGCAACCGCCAGCCTGGCAGTATATCACTATACCTTTACCCTGGATGATTATTACTTCCATTTTGCGGTGGTTATCGGTATCTTCTGCGCCTTAATCTGCAGTATGTTCCTGGGCACGGAATACAGTGACGGTACCATCCGCAATAAGCTGGTTGTCGGTAATACCAGGGCAGATATTTATCTTGCCAGTTTGACTGTTACATTTCTGGCAACGCTGCTGGTGATGGCAGTTTGGCTCATCGGGGCGCTGGTCGGCGTACCTGCGCTTGGCGTGTGGCAGATGGATATCCCCCATCTGCTGGAATGCCTAGTGATAGCTGTTTTGGCTGTGGCAGTTTTTTCCTCCATTTTTACATTTATCAGTATGCTGTCTGCCAATAAAGCGGTGACCGTTGCCGTTTCCATTTTTGTGTTTCTGGGGCTGCTTATCCTGGCAAGCATGATATACAATGGGCTGCAGCAGCCGGAACTGGCAAGCAGCGTTGAGATGACGCAGAATGGGATGCAGATGAGCGAGCCGCAGCCGAATCCTGAATATATCGGCGGTGCGAAACGGACAATTTATGAATTTATGATGGACTTCCTGCCCACAGGCCAGGGAATCCTGATGTGGCAGCTGGAGATTGCACATCCTCTGCGCATGATGTTTTCGTCTGTTTTGCTGGTGGTTGTGCCGACACTGGGCGGCATTGCGGTTTTTAAGAGAAAGAATCTTAAATAGTACCCGGAAGTCAAATATCCATGCATACCTGGCTGTTTGGCTAAGTGTCCTGGCGTATTGCTCGCGGGAATGAAAGCTATACATTTTATCTGCAAAGGAGCAGGCGATGGAAATTTGGTTGTGGGTTCTTGTCGGCATGATGGCTGCAATCATTGCAGCCCTTCTTGTAAAAATTCATATCCTGCATAAGGCGGCAGCGGAGATTGCGGACGGTTTTGCTGACCGGCTCATAACTGATACCAATACGTTGATTGATATCTCATCGCGGGACCGTTCCGTGCGCCGTCTGGCAAATGCTATCAATCGGCAGCTTCGTGTGCTGCGCGCGCAGCGGCACCGTTTCCGGGAGGGAGATTTAGAACTGAAACATGCGGTGGCAAATATTTCACATGATTTGCGTACGCCGCTGACGGCAATCTGCGGCTATCTGGATTTGCTGGAGCAGGAAGAACACTCCCCATCCTCGCAGAGGTATGTCGGGATTATCCGCAACCGGACAGAACTGCTGGCCTTGCTGACCGAAGAGCTGTTCCGTTATTCGGTAATTGTCTCGGGAGGAAACAGCGGAGACTTGGAGCCTGTGGCAATCGGGAGCGTGCTGGAGGAGAGTATCGCGTCCTTCTACTCAGCGCTCCATGAGCGCGGCATTGTGCCGCAGATTCAAATGCCACAGGAAAATGTCGTGAGGATGCTTGACAAACCTGCTTTGGCGCGCGTGTTTTCCAATCTTTTAAACAACGCCTTAAAGTACAGTGAAGGGGATTTGCAGATTACCTTATTGGCAAGCGGTGAAATTATATTTGCCAACACCGTGCATGGGTTGGACGAGGTGCAGGTGGGCAAATTGTTTGACCGTTTCTATACGGTAGAATCTGCCAGCAAATCTACGGGGTTGGGTCTGGCGATAGCCCGCACGTTGGCAGAGCAGATGGGCGGAACGATTTCTGCTGAGTATGAACAATGTAGGCTGACGGTGCGCGTGTCGTTCCCGGATGTTGGTAGTTAGGTAGTTGCGAAACTCAATATGTTTCTGAATTTCATGCACAATTCAATATAATTGAAAGAAAATATTTTCTCATAAAAAGCAAAGAAATGCATTTAGCGCTATGGAAATAAGACTCAAAAGACGCTGGAAGCCTTTGCTGACAGAGGCTTTCGTAGTAAGAGGCTTATTGGAATGTTCAGCGCGTCCCGCATTTCGTGCTTTTGTATGATGGAAATATTTCAAAGTAGTTGTATGAACTGTGCATGAAATTATGACAATTTAGTTGTTTCGCAATTGCCTAAATACTAGTGACAGGCGTGAGGAGAGGAGACGGAATGAAGACGATTTATGTGGTTGAGGATGATGCCGACATCCGTGAGATAGAAATATTTGCCCTCAGAAACAGCGGCTATGCGGCAGAAGGATTTGCATGCGCTGCTGATTTTCTGAACAGTATCAAGGACCAAAAACCGTCCCTTATCCTGCTGGATATTATGCTCCCGGATGAGGACGGCATTTCGGTCTTAAAGAAGCTGCGGGCACAGCCGGATACAAGAAATCTGCCCATTATCCTGGTGACTGCCAAGACTACGGAACTTGATAAGGTCAAAGGGCTGGATATGGGCGCCGATGATTATATCACAAAGCCGTTTGGCGTTATGGAATTGATTTCGCGTATCAAAGCGCTCCTGCGCAGGGCCAAGCCGGAGCGGGCGGAAGAAGAACTTACTTTATCGGATATCGTTTTATCGAGGGCAAACCGTTCCTGCCAGGTGTCGGGAGAACTGGTGGAACTGACTTATAAGGAATTTGAACTTTTGTCGCTTCTCATGCAGAATGCCGGTATTGTGCTGACGAGGGATTCCTTGATGGAAAATATCTGGGGAATTGATTTCCTAGGGGAGTCGCGGACCTTGGACGTGCATATCAAGACGCTGCGCAAGAAGCTGGGAGATGCCGGAAAGCATATTAAAACGGTGCGTAACGTAGGTTATCTTCTGCAATAAATTTATGACGCAGTCAAATACCCCGCAGAGTGAGGAGCATGGTAATGGCAAGGAAAATAAATCTAAATTTTATGGTGGTTATCGCAGTCGCGATTTTGCTCAGCGCGTTTTTTACCACGGCAGTTTCTTATCAATTTTTCCAGAAAGAGGTTTTTGCAGAACTCTCTTCTTTTGCGGAAATGATGGAAGACCTGGACTTCATGGAACACATGGAGAATAAAGGGGCTGTCAATCCGCAGGAGGAATTGAGGATAACCTGGATTGCAGATGATGGTTCTGTGCTGTATGACAGTTACATGGGAAATGATGTGCTGGATAACCATATGAACCGCCCGGAGGTTGCACAGGCCATGCGAAGCGGAGAAGGAACGAGTGTCCGTACATCGCAGACGATGGGGCAGAACATCTTTTTCTATGCCAGGAGGGCAGAGGACGGCACTGTTTTGCGGATTGCCAAACAGGCTGGCAGCATCTGGAATGTTTACCGGAATACGCTGCCCATCACGGCGCTGATTGCCATTCTGTCGTTCCTGATATCTGTGTGGATAGCCAGGCAGCTAACCAAAGCTTTCGTTTCACCGATTGAGCAGATGGCATCTGACATGGAACATCTGGAAAATGTCAGTACCTACAAAGAACTGATGCCTTTTATTGAATTGATACGTTCCCGCCATGAGGAGGCGCTGCAGGTTGGCAAAATCCGCCAGGAATTTACTGCCAATGTAAGCCATGAACTGAAAACGCCGCTTACTGCCATATCCGGCTATGCGGAACTGATTGCCAATGGCATGGCGTCCAAAAAAGAAGGGCGGCATTTTGCAGAGGAAATCCACAGAAATGCCCAGAGGCTGCTGGCTTTAATCAATGATATCCTGCAGTTATCAGAACTTGACGATTCCGCAGATTACAGGAGTTCCTTTGAGGCTGTGGATGTATATGCAATAGCCGCGCACTGTGTGGAATTGCTGCAGCCGGTTGCCGACAAGCATAACGTCACGCTTTCCCTTAAGGGAACGCCGCTCGTCATTCAGGCCAACAGGGGGCTGATGGAAGAGCTGCTCTATAACTTATGCGATAACGCCATCCGCTACAACCGCGAGGGCGGTCATGTATGGGTGACGGTTACGGATAAACTGATTGTGCAGGACGATGGTATCGGTATCTCTCCCAAATACCAGAAACGCGTGTTTGAGCGTTTTTTCCGCGTGGATAAAAGCCGTTCCAGGAAGACCGGCGGAACCGGCCTTGGGCTGGCAATTGTCAGACATATCGCTGAGGTACATGGTGCAGCGGTCTCGTTGGACAGCGACATCGGCATCGGCACGACGGTTCATGTAGAGTTTCCGGGTACGCAGTGATTTATTCTGCCTTGACCGTCTGTATGCTTCAATGACAAAGTTCAGACATACAGTGATCTACTCGGCTTTTGCTGTCTGCATGGCTTCGATGACAAGGAGGGAGTGCTCCGCCACTTTTTTTAATCCAGTGAGGATGTCTGAGAGGATAAATCCCATATCTACGCTGTATTTATCTTTTTTCAATCGTTTTTTGTGTTCCTTAATAATTCTTTTTTCAATCCGGTTCAATTCATTTTCCAGCTGATAAGCGTCATTGGCAATCAGGGGTTCGGGATTTTCCCAGTATTGTTCGGTGTGCCTTACAAGGGACAGGAGGATGTCGCTGTAGAGCGCCAGGTCTTCTTTGGCCTCCTTGGAGAAATTCAGTTCTTTTTTTACCATTTTTTTCAGGCTGAGCGTGATTGCCAGGGCGTAGTCTGCCACACGCTCTATGTTGCCAACGCATTGCTGCATCATGGATAATTCTCTGGAATCCGTGATGGACAGGGGAGCCAGATCTATCTCAAACATATAGTCATTGATTTTTGTTTCATATTGATCCACATAGTTTTCCAAATCTTCCACATAGTCTGCTTTTTTCTTATTATAACTGGCAATCAATGCCAGGGCTTCCGTTACCGATTCATCTGCCAGCGACAGCATGGCGCCGGTTGTCTTTCTGCACTGTGTGAGTGCAAAAGCTGGGTTGTCCAGGAAACGTTTGTCCATATTTGACAATGCTGCCAGCTTGGAGGGAAGTTCTGCTGCGACGTCTTCTTTCTTTTCGCGCACGGAAATGCTCGCCAGCTTCACCAATTGATAGGAAAACGGCAGTAAAATGAGGGTGGCAAATATGTTGAAGAATGAGTGTGTCACGGCAATGCCTGACGGCGTGGCAGTCTGCTCTAAGAAATCAAAGGGCGAGATGTAATGGATGATATAAAAACCAACCATAAATACGGCGGTGCCAATCACATTGAAGTATAGGTGGATAAAGGCAGCTCTCTTGGCATTGGTGCTTGCGCCGATGGATGACAGCAGCGCCGTGATGCAGGTTCCGATATTCTGCCCGGCAATAATCGGCAAAACGGCAGAATAGGGGATTGCCCCGGTAATACAGAGCGCCTGCAGGATACCGACCGATGCGGAAGAACTCTGAATGATGGCGGTGAGGATGGTTCCCGCAATCATGCCGATAATTGGATTGGAAAATGCCACAAACAAGTTGGTAAAAGCGGGAATATTCCGCAATGGTTCCACTGCTGAACTCATCGTATCCATGCCGAACATCAGTATCGCAAATCCCAATAAAATAGTGCCCACGTCTTTTTTGCGCTCAGACTTGCAGAACATGAGCAGGATGACGCCGACCATGGCAAGGATGGGTGAAAAGGCCTCGGGCTTTAAAAGCTTGACAAACAGGTTGCCGCTCTCAATGCCGGAAAGGCTTAAAATCCAGGAGGTTATGGTGGTTCCGATATTGGCGCCCATGATAATTCCTACGGCCTGCCTAAGCTGCATGATTCCTGAATTGACAAATCCGACCACCATCACAGTAGTTGCGGAGGAAGACTGGATGACAGCCGTTGCCCCGGCGCCAAGCAATACGCCCTTTAAGGGGCTGTCCGTCATTTTAGAGAGAATGGCTTCCATTCTGCCGCCGGACAATTTTGCCAGCCCTTCCCCCAGAATATGCATCCCATACAGGAACAGCGCAAGTCCGCCAATCATTGTAAATATGCTGAGTAAATCCATGTATTTCAGTACCTCGCTTTCATCGTTGTAGATTCAATTTATCATGGGCTTGTGAAATCAGAGGGAGGTATATGTAAAATCCATGTAAAAAATATAGTGTTGGTAACAGTTCAGCCAGCCGAGTTAAATTGTGGAAAATCGTGCTTGCACGAATTTT
>CANOHX010000134.1 GCA_947565885.1 uncultured Lachnospiraceae bacterium | reverse complement strand
TGCCCGGTAAGCTCCACTGGAACGATACGCTTAATTTTACCAGGCCTTTCCGACATTACGATAATCCTGTCGGCAAGGTACACAGCTTCATCGATATCATGGGTAACGAGAAGCATGGTGGTATCGGATTTCTTCTGAATTCTTTTCAGTTCTTTCTGCATGGAGATTTTCGTAAACGCATCCAATGCGCCGAAAGGCTCATCTAAGAAAAGTACGGAAGGCTTGTTAACAAGCGCCCTGGCAATGCCCGCACGCTGTGCCATGCCGCCGGACAATTCCCGCGGATAAGATTTCTCAAATCCATGCAGGCCTACCAGGTCGATATATTTCTGAATTTTCTCCCGCTTCTCCTCTTTGGACAGGCCCTGCAGTACATAGCCCACATTCTGCGCCACCGTAAGCCAGGGGAAAAGCCTGTGTTCCTGAAAAACCATGCCCCTATGGCGGTCAGGTCCGGTAACCTCCTCCCCATCAATCGTCACGGTACCGCTATGCTCCGTATCCAACCCGCAGATAGCCCTCAATAAGGTACTTTTTCCACAGCCGCTGGAGCCTACGATGCAGATGACCTCACCTTTCTTCACTCCGAAATTGATGTCCTCAAGAATCTCCAGCTTTTCGCTGTCTCTTTGAATGAAATACTTATGTAATCCCTGAACGGAGATATAATCTTGTTCTCTTTCATGATCCTGCATATGGTCCACCTCAATTCCATCTGATAACTTGTTTTTCTGCCAGCCGCAAAAGCGAGTCCATAATCTTACCGATAATGCCGATGGTAAGCATTCCCACAATGACGACATCTGTTTTTCCAAACTGCCTTGCATTCATAATCAGATAGCCAAGACCTGTTGTGGAGGAAACAAGCTCTGCCGCGACCACGCACATCCAGCAGGAACTTAAGCCTGTCCGCAGCCCCGTAAAAATATTGGGCGCCGCGCTGGGAATCACCATCAAAAAAATATGTTTGAGAAATGGCGTTTCCATCGATTTAGAGACTTCTATCAGCTTTACGTCCGTCTGCCTTATTCCATCAATGACGTTAATCAGAATTGTAAAGAAGCCGCCGAGGAATATCAGGAATATCTTTCCGCTCTCGCCAATTCCAAACCAAAGTATCACCAGCGGAATCCAGGCGATTGGTGGAATTGGTTTTATTAGCTGAATCAAAAGCGCCGTCAGCCTGTCAAGGTGATTGGAAAGGCCTATCAGAATCCCTAAGACAATTCCCAAAACAGCTGCCAGGAGATATCCCTGCAACACCCTGAGAACGCTTACCGCAAGATTTTCCCACAATTCGCCGCTGGCGACCAGTGAGACGACAGTACTTCCGACCTTGGCTGGAGATGGCATAATTACCGGGTTCAGGTGGCCCGTGCTCCCCATCACAATCCATACAACTATAATTGCTGCAACAAGAACTATGTATTCCGCAATATATCCAGCATTTTTTGCTGCGACCTTGCTCATGTATGTATCCCGCCTTTCTTTATTTTTATTCATCCTGTGTGATACCGATTGCTAAAGTATCATAATTCTTTTCTTTTATAATTCTGTTTTGGAATTAATTAAAACTTTTTTCTTAATGTTTTTATTTATAATTCAAAATCAGAATTATAAACTGTTGAATAGATATTAGAATACAGTTGCATAAAAAATAAATAAATGAGGTGAATACTATTTTGTCAGATTACGGTGTAATTTTTAATATACAGCGTTATACCATTCATGACGGTCCTGGCATCCGCACAGAACTCTTTCTCAAGGGCTGCCCGCTGCGCTGCAGATGGTGCAGCAATCCAGAAAGCCACAAAGGCTGCCTGCAGCCAGGCGTATATACATCAAAATGCATCGGGAAAGACGTCTGCGGAGGCTGTCTGGAGAAATGCGAACATAAAAACAGCCTTATATTTAAGGAACAGAAACTATCCGCCATCGACAGGACCATCTGCAGCAACTGCATGGAATGCGCAGACGCTTGCCCGGCAGATGCGATTAAACGTTGGGGCTGGCAGATATCTGTGGATGAAGCATTGGAAACTATTTTAAAGGACGTTTCCTATTATAAGAGCTCTGGCGGCGGCGTCACTTTATCTGGCGGCGAACCTTTGGTACAATCTGGTTTTGTGTCTGCACTATTGAAAAAATGCCACGAACATGATATACATACATGTGTGGAATCAACACTTTATGCAGACCGGGCAACGATAGAGAATATCCTTCCCGACACAGATTTATTTATTACCGATATCAAACACATGGACTCGGCAGTCCACAAACAGTATACCAACGTCCCCAATGACAGAATCCTCAGCAATATGGAATATCTGGCGAATACCGGAAAACCACTGATTGTCCGTATTCCTGTCATTCCCGGGGTCAATGATACCGAAAAAAATATGGGCGCTACCGCCGACTTTATCCTGCACAAGCTCCGCAACAGCCTTGTGGAACTGCAGCTGCTGGAGTTTATGCGGCTGGGCGAAGAAAAATACCGTTCCCTCAATCTTCCCTATCCCATGGAGGAATGGGAATTTGACCGGGACGCATTTACAGATAAAATCAAAACTTTTGCAAAATTTTTTAACGACAGGGGCATCCCCTGCAAGACAGGCACTACCACGAAGGAGGCAAACAGACAATGACAGCAATAAAAGCAATCGGCACGGAATCATTTGACAAACATTACGGCATTGGATATCAGGTGGGACATGACGGATTTTCTCCTTATGCGCGCGTAAATAAGCTGAGAAAAGTGTTCCTGGCACGTAAATTCAATATTGACATCCAACGGGCAAGGCTTATCACACAGACTTACAAAGAGAATCCGCAGATGTCCCCGAAACTGAAGACGGCACACGCCCTGAAAAACATCCTGGAACATGTAGATATTGACCTGTATGAGGATGAATTACTGGCAGGCGAACTGGCAGCGCCGGCAAAGGCAGCGCCGATTTACCCGGAGTTCTCGGTAAACTGGATCATAGATGAGCTGCGCAACCATCCTTTTGACCAACGGGCGCATGATAAATTTTATATTACAGAGGAAGACAAAGAAGAATTATTGGAACTGCTGGAATTCTGGCGCGGCAAGACCATTGCAGACGCCGTGGAAGCAAACCTGACCGAGGATCAGAAAAAGGGATGCGAAATGGGCAAAAAAGTATACATGACAAACCTCTACCATTTCGGCGGTGTCGGGCATTTTGTCATGGATTACGAAAAACTCCTGCGTATCGGCTACCATGGGCTGATTGCAGAGGCAAAAGCTGCCTACGACAGTTTGGATGCCTCAGAGGAAAGCTATCTTGAGAAGAAAGAATTTTATGAGGCAATGCTGATTGAACTGGAAGCTGCCTGCACTTATATCAACCGCTATGCTGCCCTGGCCGAGGAACGCAGCCAGCGGAAACAGAACCCCAAACGCCAGGAGGAACTCATGCAGATTGCCAAGAACTGCCGGCAGATTGCCGGAGGTCCTGCCAAAACCATGTGGCAGGCTATCCAGCTTTGGCATTTTGCCACCACCATCACGCTGATTGAGTCCAACGGTCATTCCGTTTCTTACGGAAGGATGGATCAGTGGCTGTACCCATATTACAAAAATGACATGGATAACCATGTTATCAGCAAAGAATTTGCCCAGGAGCTGCTGGAGTGCGCCTATGTAAAAATGGGCAATCCCTCCAAACTGAAAGACCGGATGACCGTGGAAGTCCGCAATGGACGTGGTTGGGGCGGAGAAAGCCTTACCATCGGCGGCGTAGATGAAAACGGCAAGGACGTCACAAATGATTTAACCTTTATGCTGCTTGAGGCATCGGTACATACCCGCATGATGAATCCGTGGGTCTGTGTGCGGATGCACGAAAATACGCCCTACGAACTGAAAGTTAAGACGGTAGAATGTATCCGCGCCGGCTATGGACACCCCAAAATCTTTAATGACGAGGTTGCCATCAAGGCTATGCAGCGTAAGGGCATGAGCCTTTCCGAGGCAAGAGGCTACGCAGTTGTCGGCTGTGTGGAACCGGACCTTCCCGGACAGGAATATGGATACCACGATGCGGCATATATCAATATCGCCAAGGTGATGGAACTTGCGCTGAACGGCGGACAGTGCATTGACTGCAGCAGCCATTGCCCCAGATACCAGGAATGTGCCGGGGCTGGCAAGACGTTAGGTCCCAATACCGGATTACTCAGTAATATGCAGAATATAGAGGAAGTAATTGAGAGTTTCCAGCAGCAAATGCAGTTCTGGACAGAGCAGATGTGCAGTGGGCTGAATCTGATAGATACCATCCAAAAGGAACTGAAACCGCTGCCCTACGCTTCCGCTTTTTTCAACAACTGTATCGCCTCCGGCAAAGACCTCGGCGAAGGCGGAGCCCGCTATAATTTCACAGGTCCCCAGGCGAGCGGCATCGGCACCTGCGCAGATATCCTCTCTACCATCAAACAGCTGCTTTTCGATGAACAACGCTACAGCGGCGCAGAGCTATTACAGGCAGTGAAAGATAACTGGCAGGGACATGAAATGCTGTACGCCCTGGTAAACAGCAGTAAAGTGCATCATTACGGCAACGATGACGATTATGCAGACAGCCTGTTCAAAGAAGTATTTGAATGCTACTGCCGCAATATCACCGGCAAGAAAAATCCCCGCGGCGGATACTTCTGCCCCGGCGTATATACAGTAAATGCCAACGTAGGGCTGGGACTGGGACTGGGCGCTTCCCTGGACGGCCGTAAAAGCGGAGAACCAATCTCCGACAACATGGGACCCGTGCATACGCATGCTGCCTCCCACGATATCAGCGGCCCTACAGCCATTGCCAATTCCGTTACCAAAGCCGACCACAGCCTTGCCACCAACGGAACGCTCCTCAACTGGAAATTCCCACCAGAATGCGTTGCCGGACTGGAAGGCCGGGAAAATCTGGTAGGCTTCATCGGCACTTACCTGCAAAAGGGCGGGATGCACTGCCAGTTCAATATTATGAGCAACGAGATGATGAAAGCGGCAATGGAGACGCCGGAAGATTATAAGGATATGCTTGTGCGGGTGGCCGGCTACAGCGCATACTTCGTAGAACTGGGCAAACCTCTGCAGATGGATCTGATTCGGCGGACGGAACTGGCGTTTTCCTAAACCTTTATAAGCGTTGCACATTGGTATTAAAACGAATTAATTTTATTTACAACTTTCAGATTCAATGATTAAATACAAAAGGAGCGTGATGAAATGACAGATAATGAACTATTGCTCGCTATAGCTGATATCATGGATAAGAAAATAAAATCGGCTCTGGAATCAGAATTGCAGCCCTTAAAAGACGATATGCGGGATATGAAACACCGTATGTCTAACATAGAATTACATCTCGAAAACATTACCGACAAGAATATCCAGCTACTTGCCGAGAATTATATACCAGCGGCAAAACGCTATGAAAGCGCAACAGCATAAATTGAATCAATGCCAACTGACATTGACGTTATGAAAAGCATAATCAGGGAACACAGTGAAAGACTGCAAAAAATCTCTTAACCCCTAAATGACTACTGCTATTTGTTCGCTACAAGCCTCTCCTAATCGAATACGCTTCGCTTCTTCTCGCTAGAGGCTGGCGTCCTATAAAATTAAAAACTCGGTGAAAAAAGTTTACACGGCTTGTAGCTGGTACAGAAAGCATAAAGTTCTGGATAGTTAATCGCAGAATATTTTTCTGAGAACGCTGCTTCTCAAACGCAGGTGTAGCGGATGCTACATCAAGGCTTGGGAAGTAGTGCTATCAGGAAAATAGGCAGGCTTAACTGCCAGCCACTTAATGTTTTCTGTACCATCCTACATCTTTTCCGGCGCATCAAACCCCAGAACTTCGATACAGATCTCCAATGCCCGCTTCGTCAGTTCCAACAGGCAGATATAACCCGCCTGCACGCCCTCATCCTGCTCGGCGAGGATTTTCGTCTCATGGTAGAAATGGTTAAAGGCATTGGCAAGGTCATAGATATAGGCGCACACCTTGTGGGGGGCTGTGTCCGCAAAGGCAGATTCCATTACACTGTTGAATTTGCTGATTTCCAACATCAGCGCTTTCTCACTCCCGGAATGCGCCGCCAGTATCTTTGCGCCCTGCGGCAGCGCCTTTTGCTCCTGATATTTTTTGAGGATAGATTTGATACGCACAATCGTGTACAAAATGTAAGGACCCGTATTGCCTTCAAAGGAAGTAAACCGCTCCACATCAAAGATATAATCCTTGGCTGCCTGGTTGGACAAATCACCATATTTAATCGCGGAAAGGGCTACCATTTTAGCAGTCTTACGCCCCTCCTCCTCTTCTACCGTATGGTTGTCTGAAATTTTCTTATACATTTCCTCATTTATCTCATTGACCAGATATTCCAGGCGCATCACGCCGCCCTCGCGGGTCTTAAAAGGCTTGCCATCCTTGCCGTTCATCGTACCGAACCCTAAGAACTTCAGTTCCGTCTCCGGACCCACCAGCCCTGTCTTCCTTGCACAGCGGAATACCTGTGTGAAATACAGTTCCTGACGCTTGTCCACCACGTAGATAATCTCATCCGGGTGATAATCCCGTATGCGCCAGACAATCGTTGCCAAATCCGTCGTATTGTAGAGGGAGGCCCCATCTGATTTGAGAATCATGCAGGGCGGAATCTCCTTGGTATCGGTCTCTTCTTTCACATCCACAACCAGCGCGCCCTCGCTCATATGGGCAAACCCATCGTCTTTCATCTTCTGCACCATATCCGGGATAAAGGGCTGAGCATCTGATTCCCCTTTCCACAATTCAAAGGACACGTTCAGATTCTCATAATTGCGCTTCAAATCGCTGACAGACACATTTAAGATATGCGAAAGCAAAGCCTGGTAGCCCTTACGCCCATGCTGCAGTTCATACGTTGCCTGCATTGCGGCTTCCTTATAGTTTTCATCTTCCTTTGATTTGGCGCTCGCTGTAGGATAAATCTCCTCCAGCTCAGAAATCGTAAAAGGAGCATCCTCGGGATATGCACCCTCATAATCTTCCTGGAAATAGACAAGATCGGGCTTGCGCTCTTTCAATTCTGTGATAATCAATCCCATCTGCAAACCCCAATCGCCAAGGTGCACATCGCCTATCATGGTATGCCCCATAAACCTGCCTATCCGCTTGACGCTCTCCCCGATAATGGCAGAACGCAGATGCCCCACATGAAGAGGTTTTGCCACGTTCGGTCCGCCGTAATCAATCATGATGGTCTTGGGCGCCTGGCTCTTCTCACAGCCCAAACGCTCCTCGTCCACACTCATCTGCCGCAGATAGCCTGCAAGGTACTCTGCATCCAGCTTAAGATTGAGAAATCCTGGCTTGACCGATTCTGCCGATGCAAACATCTCATTGCCGCTCAGGCTCTCCGCAACCTTATCTGCAATCACAAAGGGCGCGCATTTATATTCTTTGGCTGCCGCCATCGCGCCATTGCACTGATATTCACATAAATCCGGACGGTTGGAAAGCGTTACCCTGCCATATTTTCTGTCATAGCCGTTTGCAGCAAAAGCTTCCTCTACTTCCCTGCTGATTAGCTCTAATATTTTTTCCATTTTCGTTCCTCATTCCTTTCCTTACTTGCACTGTTCTTTTTATCATAACAAAAAGTGAAGCAGATGTCACTTGTTTTTTGTGCTGCAAGGAAGCAGAGGCAATTATGACAAAAAATGCTCCGCCAATGTGAATGTCCCCACCTGTTCCACGCTGCCGGTCATATAAATGGTATCCGTATCATCTATCTCTACGGTGAGGTTTCCGCCCTGCATATGCACGGTAACCTCACTGTCCACAAGCCCCATACGCTTTGCTGCGGCTGCCGCTGCACACGCCCCGGTACCGGAAGCAAGCGTATAGCCGGCTCCCCTCTCATAGATTTCAATAGCGATGTTCTGCCTGTCGATGACTTTACAGAGCTGCATATTGGTCCTGTTCGGGAAATACGAGGACTGTTCCACATAGGGACCAAGCAGTTGCGCTTTCTGCGGAGTAACTTCTTCCATCATAATGACGCAGTTGGGATTTCCCACTGACAGGCAGGTCGTATTGTAATCATTATCCCAAAAACGCAGATGGGCGTTCACTATCTCGCTTTTCAGGCCTTCCACGTCCATCTGCGGACCAGCGTACACAGGCTTGCCCATATTGACGCGCATAATGCTTCCGTCTGCCTGCAGAAATTCCACTTTCACTTCTCCCGCCAATGTGTCCAATGAAAACTCCCTCTCCTTGA
>CANOHX010000133.1 GCA_947565885.1 uncultured Lachnospiraceae bacterium | reverse complement strand
TTTGCCGTCATGAAATAAATGCTCATGGTATAAAAAATTGTTTCTGTGCAGCTCATCATGATTGAAGTTATCGTGCCGTAAAGGGAATCCGGTCCATATTCTTTGAAAATATCCAGCACCAGCCCGGTGGCAGCGGAGGAGGAAAACATTTTCACAATTGAGACTGGCACTAAAGCGGCTGGAAAATGCAGCGGTTCTGTAATGACACCCAACATAGAAGATAAGAGGTCCAGAAATCCTGAAGCCCGCAGAACCCCAACACCTACCATCAGCCCAATTAAAGTGGGCATTATGCCAATGACTGTGTGGAATCCGTCTGTGGCGCCTTTGATGAAATCATCGTAAATGGAATGGTGGTTTAATAGCCCATAGCCGACAATCAGGAAAATTAAAATCGGTATCATGGCATCGGACAGAAAAAGGAGGATATTCATAGAGTACCTCCTTTTTTGATGTTTGTACGCGGCTGTTTTTCCGGCAGACATGCCATGATTTTGGCAAAAACAATTCCAGCAAGGGTTGAGAAAAAGGTTGCGATTATGGCAGGTCCTAAAATGGCAGTGGGATTTGCCGAGCCGTATTGGCTGCGGTAGGCAATCATATTTACCGGAATCAGCTGGAAAGAAGAGACATTGAGGATAAGGAAAGTACACATTTCTTTGCTTGCCACCTTACTGTGGTTATTGAGCTTGCCCATTTCCTCCATTGCCTTTAAGCCGGCGGGGGTGGCAGCCCAGCCCAGTCCGAAGACATTGGCGATGATATTGGTGGAAATATATTCATTTGCCTTGTGGTCTTTGGGAATATTGGGAAACATAAAGCGTAGAAGCGGATGGAGCGTTCGTGCTGCCCCACGGATAATCCCACAATTTTCAGCAATGCGCATAAGACCGACCCAGAGGGACATAACCCCTACCATAGTAATACAGAGCGTAACGGCTTCTTTGGAAGAATCCAGGGCAGCATTGGTGACTGCTGTAAGATTTCCGGTAAAGGCGGCATAGAGGATGCCGATGACAATCATAAAACCCCATAAGTAATTGAGCATATCATCACTTCCATAGATACAGTTGTTCTATCCTATGAGCCTTTACACGGAAATATGAAGCACAAATGTAAGCCTTATATGAAAATATGAAGCACAAATGTAAGCCTTATACAGAAATATGAAGTACAATTGTGGCAATCTTAAAGTAAAGGAGCGTAGAGCAGATATCCACAATCGTTGAAATCAAGGGCGCAGCCATCAGCGCTGGGTCAAGATGGATATGTTCTGCAATCAAGGGCAGCGTGCAGCCGATAAATTTGGAGATGACAACGACTGCCACCAGTGAAAGAGAAATGATTACTGACATCTGGATATCTCCATACTGGATAAAAATACGAATGCCGTTGACGATGGCAAGCACAATACTGACAATGATGGCAATGCGGAATTCCTTAAAGATCACGCGGAAGATGTCTTTAAACTTAATTTCATCCAAGGAAAGCCCGCGTATCATCAAGGTTGAGCTTTGGGAGCCGCAGTTGCCGCCTGTTCCGCTGAGCATAGGGATAAAAGATACCAAAAGTGGATAAAGCTTAAAAGATTCCTGGTAATGGTTGATAATAAAGCCGCTGACAGTGGCGGAAAGCATCAGCACCATCAGCCAGCCAATCCTGCTTCTGGCATGGGAAAAGACGGAGGTATTGAAGTAACTGTCCTCCGTTGGCGTCATAGCTGCCATCTTTGTGATATCCTCAGTATTCTCTTCCTGCATGACATCCATAGCATCATCGAAAGTGACAATGCCCACCAGCCGTTCTTCCTGGTCTACGACCGGAATGGCTAGGAAATCATATTTGTTAAAAATTTTGGCAACTTCTTCTTTATCTTCATGCGTGTCCGTGTAGATGACATTCGTCTCCATGATATCTTCAATCTGCATGGAATCTTCTGCCATCAGAAGATCCTTAACGGATACCATGCCAATAAGTTTGCGGTGTTCCGTCACATAACAGGTGTAAATGGTCTCCTTGTCCACGGCAGTCTGACGGATGCGGCTGATAGCCTCCCCTACGGTCATATCTTTCTTGATATTGACATATTCAATGGTCATCAGGCTTCCGGCGCTGTCTTTGGGATAATGGAGCACTTGATTAATCATTTTGCGGGTCTCTTCATCGGTGTTGCGCAAGATACGCGCAACTACGTTTGCTGGCATCTCTTCAATGATATCCACGGTATCATCCAGGAAAATATCGTCCATTACGGCACGCAGCTCGCGGTCTGTAAGGGCATTGATTAAAGTTTCCTGCATGTCCCTGCTCATATAAGTGAAAGTTTCAGCAGCTTCTTCTTTTGGCAATAGGCGGTAAAGCAGCGGAATTTCTTTTTTGTCGATTTCGTCAAATAAAAGAGCGATATCTGCCGCGTTTAAATTGCCTAGCATCTGCCTTAACATGGAATATTTACGTTCTGAGAGCATCTCTTCCGCCAGTTCTTGAATTTCTTCCAGTTCCATGTCCACAAAATCCAATTCTTCTAAGTTGATGTTATCAAAGTTATCCATGGCAGTTCCTCCTTTCATTCGGAAAGCATTTGCTTTCCTCCTATCATAAGGTAACGGCACGCATCGCTTTGCGTCACCTGCCAATACGTCGGAAAGCATTCCAGAAATGCTTTGCATTTGCTTTCCTCCTATGCTTCGCATTTGCTTTCCTCCTATCATTCTATCAAATATTCCTATGTAAGGAAAGGGGGTTGAAGCGTGCTTGCCCACTTTGTTCTAAACACCTGCCTATCCACATAAATATAGAAAGAAAATACCCTGGTTGGGGCTTAGTATGAAGAAAAAATTTATTAGATTGTTTTCGGTATTTTTGGCAATTCTTTTGTCTATTGAGACAGGATGTGCAGGAAATCCAGAAAATATCCAGACACAGCAAAAATTTTCAGAGTACACGGAGCAGATTTTCTGTTCTGAGGTGGCAGCAAGCACGCTAAATATGCATTACAATCTTGCCCACCCGGAAGACTATGGAATTACTGATTATGAGGTTACTTATGGAAATGTTTCAGCAGATACCAATGAGGAAGCGCCGGTTCTTCTGGAAAACTGGAGGGAAAAGCTTCACAGTTTTGAGAAAGGGGAACTTACAGTATCCCAGCAGATGACATATGACATAATGATGGATTTTATTGAAAAGGAACTGCCTGCCGCCGGGTATGGGCTTTACGATGAAATTTTACGCCCCAGCACAGGGTTTACCTCCCAATTGCCGGTTCTCTTAGCGGAATATGTATTTTATGACGAGCAAGATATCCAGGATTATCTGAAATTGATTGCTGCTACGCCTGATTTTTTTCGACAGATTGTAGGATTTGAGAAGAAAAAATCCCAGCAGGGACTATTCATGGCAGATTTTGCCGCTGATGATATCATCCAGCAGTGCCAAAGCTTTACTGCAGAACCAGAGAATAATTATCTCCTGTCTACGTTTGACAGCCGGATTGCAGAAATGTCGGATATTCTGGCAAAAGAACAGGCAAATGCATACATAGAGGAAAACCGCAGGCTTGTGTTGGAGCAGCTGATACCAGCCTATCAGGAATTGGCAGCCGTCGTGGAATCATTGAAAGGAACTGGCAAAAATAACGGCGGCCTCTGCGGTTTGCCAGGTGGCAAGGAATATTATTGCTATTTGGTGACAGACGTAACGGGTTCGGATCTGTCCGTACCAGAGATGCAAAGACAGACAGAAGAACAGCGTCAGCAAGATTTGCAGGATATGAAAAAATTATCATCAGAGGATCCTTTAATTGCGCAAAAATGTGCCAACTACCAGCTTCCTACAGAAGATGTGGGATTGATTTTGGAAGATTTACAGGTAAAGATGCAAAAAGATTTCCCCAAACCGCCGGACGTCGATTATACTGTAAAATCGGTCCATCCTTCGTTGGAAGCGTATACTGCCCCGGCATTTTATCTGACGCCGCCAATAGACGATATTTCCAGAAATTGCATTTATATCAATCAATCAAAAGGCGATGAGAAGCTGAAACTCTATACAACGCTTGCACACGAAGGATTTCCGGGACATCTTTATCAGAATGTCATGGAACGCAGCAGCAATCTTGCGCCGATCCGCAGCTTGTTTGGCAGCAGCGGGTATGCGGAAGGCTGGGCAACTTATGTGGAAATGCAGTCATTCTATTATGCAGATGTGGAAAAGGAGGTTGCTGCTTACCTGCAGATGAATCAGTCAGCCTTGTTGAGCCTTTATGCCACGGCAGATATGGGAATACATCACGATGGATGGAGTTTGCGGGATACCATAGATTTCTTCAGAGGATACAATATCACGGATAAACAGACAATTCAGGAAATTTACCGACTCATAGTGGAAGAGCCAGCGCATT
Source organism: uncultured Lachnospiraceae bacterium (assembly GCA_947565885.1). Lineage (GTDB taxonomy): Bacteria > Bacillota > Clostridia > Lachnospirales > Lachnospiraceae > Petralouisia. Next base: position 3,980 of record CANOHX010000133.1, on the reverse strand, counting down.
ACCTGAAATATTATATTGGATATTTGGAGTTTTTAAATTTAAGAAATTATGCCATGGATAAATATGGCGAGGATTACAGCAATTACCGTTTCCATCAGGCGTTGATGAAGATGGGTCCGGCGCCCTTTGGCATATTGAAAAAATATCTGCCGAAATATTGGCAAATGCTGTAATCCGCTGTCTTAAATATAAATGTTAAACTCTGCCAAAAATTATTAGAAATGAAATAGTAATGGGGTCTTAAAATCCTCCTAAACGTTTCATTACCCGGTCAACTGCCGTGGGTTCTGAACCAAGCCATTTTAAGATTTCGCCGGCAATCCATACGCAGGTGCGGTGAAAATATACAAATAAACAGATGAGAGCGATGCCAAAGAGGATTCCGGTAACCAGCCTGCGAATATTGCCGCTCTCATAAGAGGTAAGTTTCTGTATCGTACCGTCAGCAATCAGGGGAATCATCAGGAGCAGGACAGTCCAGAATGAGGGACAGCCCCAAAAAATAAGAGTGGGTATGCATAAAATCATACCCACAAGTTCCCCGGTACACCGTGCACAGATTGGAAACTGTTTCCCTCGAAAATAGAAAGAACGGTCTGGCCGTGCATGGCATCCGAAAAAAATTCTTAAAAATTTTCCCAATTTACATTGCTCCGGCTGCTAAGAATGCTCCACCCATTACTACGAACATAAGAACATAGCAAACAACAGCAATAATTACGCTGACTAATGCACCGATACCTGCAGCTTTTGCAGTCTTAGGCTTCTGGTCTTTCCAGATTAAGAAAAGAATTAAGCCAACAACCGGAATACAGAATCCTAAGAGACCCCATAAAAATCCACCATTGTCCTGAACATTGTTATCCATTTTTATATCCTCCTGCCTTCTTAAAAAATTTTAAAGATTATAAAAAAAATATAAACTCTTGTCATATTGTGCCAAAGATTAAGACATTTGTCAAGTGTATTTTTTGGAAAGCGTTGAGAAACACATTTCCTTAAGGGTTTTCCAAAAGCATGGCATAGACATCTCTTTTGGAAATACCACGGTCTTTTGCCACAAGCTTCATGGCTTCTTTATGGGAAATACCTTGCTGTTCGTAATGCGCCATATGTTCCGCAAGAGGAACGGAATGCCATTCATGCTGCTTTTCTTCCTGCAGCGCCTGCATACTCTTGCCCTCTATGATAAGGACAAATTCTCCTTTTGGCTCTTGTTGTTCATAATAAGAAAGGGCGCTAAAAATGGTAGTGGAAAATATTGTTTCATAATGTTTGGTAAGTTCCCTGCAAAGCGTAATGTTACGCTCGCCCAGGGCGGCGTACAAGTCTTTCAGTGTTTTTAAGAGATGATGAGGCGCTTCGTAGAGGATTATGGTGCGTGTCTCTGTCTTAAGGGCAGAAAGGATAAAGTTGCGTTCCTTTTTGTCTTTAGGCAGGAATGCTTCAAAGGCAAAACGCCTGGTGGGAAGCCCTGACAATGTAAGCGCGGTTACACAGGCGCAGGCTCCCGGCAATGAAGTGACCTCAATCCCGGATTTGTAACAGATGCGCACCAGTTCTTCACCGGGGTCAGAAATGCCGGGGGTTCCGGCATCGGTAATCAGAGCTACGTTTTCACCATTTTTCATTCTGTCCACAAGCTGGTATGCTTTTTCAATCTTATTATATTCGTGATAGCTTGTCATAGGCGTCTTGATATCATAGTAATTCAGCAGCTTGATGGAGTTGCGTGTATCTTCTGCAGCAATTAAATCAGCCTCTTCCAATATGCGCAGCACGCGCAATGTGATATCTTCCAGGTTACCAATGGGAGTTGCACATAAATAAAGTTTTCCTTGTGTTTTTTCTTGCATAGGGCGCCCTTTCTATCTTATGATGGATTTCAATTCAATATCCGTAAATATCGTAAATTTCATCTGTGTATATGCCAGGTTCTTTGTATACAATCAGAGGTTTTTCCACAGTAATCCGCGGATTGCCGCCGCGCAGCCCTTCTAACAGCACCATATTCGGTTCCTTATCCACAAAAGGATAGACGAGCTGCATACGCTTCGGTTCTATGCCGTATTGATGCATGGTAACCATAATCTCGGCAAGGCGGAAAGGGCGGTGTACCATATAGAAGCGCCCCTGTGGTTTTAATATCTTTGCACTTTCACGGATGACGTCTTCCAAAGAGCAGAGGATTTCATGCCGCGCAATAGCTTTTGCCTCATTATGGTTGGTCAGTCCATGTTGTCCGGTCATGTAAGGTGGATTGGCAGTTACAACATGAAAAGAAGATGCTCCAAATTGATGGGAAGCATCTTTGATATCGCCGATTTCGATATTAATTTTCTCTTCAAGATGGTTATAGCGGACACTGCGCCTGGCCATATCTGCGCTTTCTGGCTGGATTTCCAGTCCGGTAAAATGTGCGCCCTCAGTCTTAGCTTCTAAGAGGATAGGGATAATGCCGGTTCCAGTCCCAAGGTCTAGAACTGTTTCCTCACGTTTTATGCGGGCAAAACCAGATAGAAGCACGGCATCCATGCCAAAACAGAATTTCTGTGGATTTTGGATAATGTAATATCCATTGCGGTGCAGTTCGTCTAACCGTTCATTTTGCAATAGTTCTACAGACATAAGCAGTCTCCATGCGGGGTATTTGACTTACAGTAATTTCCAATATACCCATCCTTGACGTCCAGGAAATCAATGGGTGTCGTCAATTTTGGATTGGCCTTTATCTTCCAAAGATGCCAGTTCTTTCAGTTCTTCTTTGGAAATCTTCGTACGTTCTTTTCTGCGCCGTGGTTTAAACTTCAGTTCACTTACCTTATATTCCCGGATTTCCTTTTCATCGTCAATCTCTACGATGACCTTGACCGTCTGGCGCAGGATGTTGACGCTCTGAACTTCTCCCTTGTACTTGTCCGATGTAGTGACATAATCCCCTACACTTGGGAGATGGCTGTTTAAATACTCATAAGTCTCTTCTTCATTTTTCAGGCAGCACATCAGTCTGCCGCAGATACCGGAAATTTTAGAAGGATTTAAGGACATATTCTGTTCCTTTGCCATCTTGATGGACACCGGGGCAAACTCTGATAAAAAGGTGCTGCAGCACAGAGGCCTTCCGCAGATACCGATGCCGCCGAGAATTTTTGTCTCATCCCGGACTCCGATTTGACGGAGTTCAATTCGGGTACGGAAGACGGAAGCTAAATCTTTCACCAGTTCACGGAAATCAATACGTCCATCTGCCGTAAAATAGAACAGCAGTTTATTGTTATCAAAGGTATATTCCGCATCCACCAGTTTCATTTCCAGCTTATGTTTTTTTATTTTTTCCAGGCAGATGTGAAATGCCTCTTTTTCTTTGCGGTGGTTTTTGGCTACAATTTTGTCATCTTCTGCTGTCGCAAGGCGGATAACCGGTTTCAAAGGCTGTATCACTTTGTCGTCAGGCATTTCGGTGGGTGCGATCATAACCGTACCGTACTCTACGCCTCTCGCAGTTTCTACAATCACATGGTCATTTAGCGCAATTGTCAAATCCAGGGGGTCAAAATAATAAATTTTTCCGGCAGTGCGGAATCTGACTCCGACTACTTTAATCATAATCAATTCTCCTTTATCGTCGTCAGCAGCAATTCCATCACCAATTCAAAATTTACATTGGCATTTAACCGGCGTTTTGCCTTATCCAATGCTTTGATGATGACTTCAATCCCTTCATAGGAACTCTTGCTTGCCTGTCGTTTTATGTCGTAAACCTCATCCTTGAAAATGAGGCTGTTTACATCTGAGGTTGCTTTATATAGTAAGACATCCCGATACCAAATCATCATGATATCGAAATAATCGTTGATTTCAAGTTTATAGTTGCTGATTTCCCTGACGGAATCCATCAATTCAAATAATTCCATATCCCTGACGCGCTTCAAAACCTGCAGCGCAGAATTCTTAATCTCATTGAAATCCTCGGAACTGGC
>CANOHX010000132.1 GCA_947565885.1 uncultured Lachnospiraceae bacterium | reverse complement strand
AAAGACAACCGGAAAAAAGACACATAAAAATATCAATGAACTGAAAACCATTTTTCCTCCTTTCCATCGGTACCGACACTCTATGCCACGCATCCCCTGCCTCTTCACCGGAAAGCATTATCCCATCAGATTTTTATGCGCATCCAGGGTTTTCCTGCTCCGATAGCTCCTTTATAATCCTGGTCCGTCTTGGTATCATAGCTGAGGGCAAAATAATCATACGCATGATGCCAATTGCTCCATTCCGGATCGTAAACCAATCCGTCAATCTCAGCCCATCCATGACCGCCGCTGTTACAGCAGTACACCTCATCATATCCGATAGCCTTAGCCATATACGCAAAAGCCGCTGCATAGCTGCAGCAATTGCCAGCCCCACGCACAAACATGTCGTTTGCGTAAATCACCGGCCAGTCCATTCCTGTATAATGCGGTATCCTGGGCTTGATTTCTGGATATGCCGTTTTCACATAATCATAACAAACCCTCAGTTTCTGTTCCTTTGTCATGCTGTCATTTGTAATCCTGGCGACAACCGCCTGTGCCCTTTGCAAGGTCGCCAGGGACTCCGCGCTCATCCCGGTAATCCCTTTTCCATTGATATATAATGTCGGCTCCTGAAGCGAACAGATTGTTCCGGTATTTTGGTTATAGTACGCTGTTTTGGCATCCAATATGGTATTGGCAAGCGTGCAGACGCCTTTTTGGGCGCTGTACATTTTATTTTCGCCGTCCAGATAATAGCCTGTATATACTTTCCCCTCCACATACAGCGTCTGCTGTGGAAGTTTCTGCGTCTTCTTTGCTTTCTGGCTGTAATATTTCGTTCCAGCGTCAAGCATTGCGCTGACAGAGGCAACATTCCCTTTCTTGGCATAATACATTGTATTTTTTCCATTTAAAAAATAACCGGTATACAGTTTCCCCTTCACATACAGCGTCTGTTTTTTCAGTTTCCGCGTCTTATTGCCTTTGTAGCTGAAGTATTTGGTTTTTGCCGGAACAGTCCCGGTTTTCAGCGTAAGAGAACCCTTTTTGACGTAATACATTTTATTTTTTTTATTCAGATAATAGCCGGTATATACTTTGCCTTTTACATAAAAGGTCTTTTTCTTCAGTTTCTGTATCTTATTTGCCTTGCAGTTATAATATTTTGTCTTTGCCGGAACTGTTCCGGTTTTCAGCGTAAGAGAACCCTTTTTGGCATATGACATTTTATTTTTTTTGTCCAGACAGTATCCTGTATATGCCTGCCCCTTCACATACAACGTTTTCCGTGAAAACTTTCGGGCCTGAGTTACATGATAATATTTTGCCCCTGCAGGAACAATTCCGCTATATAACTTTGGCATTCCATTGGATACGGTGTACAAAAGACCTGCCTGGTCCATATAATAACCGTTATAGAGATTGCCCCCTACATAAATCCTTCCGTCGTCTTTTGGCTGACCGTCAGACGGCGACGCCAGAAGTCTTTCTGTTGTGCCAACGGACATGGCTGCTGCAGATTCCGGCGTGGAATCTCCATTCTGTACCACATGGTTTTCTGCTGCTGCCGCATATAACGTCTGTGCAGAAAACAACATGGTAACGCTGAGTAAAAATACCAGCACGCGTATCCAGGCTTTCTTGATTTTAAACATTTCATTTCCTCCTTTAAGCATTATCTCTGGGAAACGCTGGCAGAAACGTTTCCTTCTATCCTCTAGCCATTATCTCTGGGAAACGCTGGCAGAAACGTTTCCTTCTATCCTACAGAGCCCTTGTAAATGCGGCGTTCACACGGTAATCTGTGTATGCTGCATTATAATTCAGGCTGAAACTTCTGTCCTTTGCAAACAGCGGGTCATAAAGCCTTCCCTCAATATCTACCCAGGCATGTTCGGAATCAGAACAGATTGTCACCTTTTCATATCCACAGGCTTTTGCCATGTATGCAAACGCACAGGCTAACGATGCACAGCAGCCGGAACCTTTATCGAAGATATCATTCGCAAACGTAGAATCCCAGTCTACCGGATCTGCTTTTATCGCTTCAAGCGTCGTGCGGTATTGTACATATGGACATTTTTCTATCCACAGATAGCATTTGTAAAGTTTATCCGCCTTGCTGTCGGTCGGGTTTGAAACGGACTGCACAACGGACCGTGCCTTTTGGAAAGTGGCTATCCCGCTCGGCGTCAGACCCTCCAACGCTTTTCCGTCCATATAGACTTTGTCGCATGGAAGCGCCAGCATCCCATTATCATTCTGGCTATAGTACGCAGTCCCCGCATGAAGCACTGTATCGACAGGAGCATATGCTCCATTTGATAGGAGGTACATCCTGTTATCACTGCCAAGGTAATAACCGTGATAAACCACGCCATCCACATATAAGGCCTGCTGTGACAGCTTACGGTTCTTCTTTGCTTTATAGCTATAGTATTTTGTTCCTGCGCCAAGCACTCCAGTATGCAACGTACATACGCCTTTCTTTACATAGTACATCTTACTTTTTCCGTCCAGGTAATAGCCGGTATATACTTTCCCTTTTACATACAGCGTCTGTTTGGAAAGCTTCTTTTTCTTTCCTTTATGGCTGTAGTACTTCGTCCCCTTTTCTACTGTTCCGGTCTGTAAGGCACATTTTCCCGATTTTACATGGTACATCTTATTTTTGCCGTCCAGGTAATAGCCAGTATATACTTTCCCTTTTACATACAGCGTCTGCCTGGAAAGCTTCTTTTTCTTCTTCGCTTTATAGCCGTAGTATTTCGTCCCTTTTTTTACTATTCCGGTTTGTAAGGTACATTTTCCCAATTTTACATAGTACATCCTGTTTTTGCCGTCCAGGTAATAGCCGGTATAAATCTTCCCTGCGACAAACAAAGTCTTCCTGGACAGCGTCTTTCGCGTTTTCGCCGCCTCGCTATAATACACGGTTCCCTTGCCCATAAGTTTTGTTATCGGTTCTGCCACTCCATGGGACACCATGTACATGATACCGGCACTGTCCTTATAATAGCCATGATAGACCACGCCATCCACATAGAGCCGGCCATCGTTTTTTTCCTGTCCGTCTGACGGAGTTACCTCTGATGACTCTTTTGCATAAACAGGCGATGGGCAGACTGCAATATGACTTGCCGCCAGAGCAATTGCACAGATGCAAGCCACAATTTTTTTCCCTTTCATATATCCCTTTCTCCTTCTTTCTTTTATCTGTCACGCTTTCACACGTCTTTGTATACGTTTTCATGCTTCCCATTTAACAGGAACAAGCTGGCTTTTTGCAGCTTCCTTTGCCCTAAGACCAAACACCGGCATTCTTATTATATCATTTTGTTTATTTTTGTCAACATTATGATATGTTAGGCGTATCCAGATTTCCTTTCACTGGACTGGGCAATTGTTTTATAGTATAATGCCAGTATAAGTTGCCTTTTCCAGTGTGGAGATATTGTATCAACTCGTACAAAGAGAAAATCTTGAATCATTTATCTCTCAGTTCGAGTACCTGTAAGCTAAAAGAGGAGTGAATTCATTGAATGAAGAGTTAAAAAAGAAGATGCGTGAAATTCTGTTGGAACGGTATGGCGTAGATATCGATGAAGCGGTATTCCGATTTTCAACACAGAATTATGCTTTCATTTTTTCAGAAAAGCCATATATGCTTCGCGTGAGCATCTCGCCGAAAAAGAGCAGAAAAGAGATTCTCAGCGAATTGATGTGGGTAGACGACTTAAAACCGTTCAAACAGACCATCTGCGAACCGAATGCGTCGCTGAATGGGATTCTTCTGGAGGAATTTGAGATTGATGGGGTCTTATACCGTGCCAGCATGTTCCGTACAGCGCGGGGGAACATTAAGCTGACTACCGAGATGAAGCCCATGTTCTTTATCTGTGTGGGCGACCTGCTGGGAACCATCCATCATGTCAGCACCAACGAACGAGAACTGGGAATCCAGTACGCACGTAAGCGAATGAACGATACTTTTGGGGATTTAAAAAACCGCGTGGCAAAACATATGCCGCCTGAAATCGAAAAGAGGATCCGGGATATCCAGGAGGAAGCAGACAGCCTGCCGGAAGAAATCGGACGATATGGCATCTGCCATGGAGATTTCCATATTAACAATTTTTTTGTGGAGGAAAATAATATCTGGCTGTTTGATTTTGACGGCTGTACCTATGCCCATTATCTGTATGACGTAGCCAGCTTTGTCCAGGCATGTTTCCTTATGGGCTATAAAGCAGGGGAAGACTGCCGCAAAGTGCTTTACGAGGACATCCTGCCCTATTTTAAGACAGGCTACGAATTAAATAAGGAATGTGATGAACATTATTGGGATAATCTGGAACTGTTTATCGCTTACCGTGTAGCGATGGCATATATGTCGCTTTTGGAAATTGACCAGTGCGGTGTTGTAGACAATCTGGAACAGATTAAGCAGTTTTTGGGCTACATAATCTCTCAGGACAATGTATTGGACGCCATGACGGCAGCATCGAAAAAACGAGGAGATTCCAATGAAAAATGATTATATCGTACGGCATTTATACCGTTCTTTTGTGATAGTTTCCATATTGACGGCATTGACGGCAACGGTTGGGATGCTGATTGACAATATGATTGTCGGTTGTTTTCTTGGTTCAGACGCATTGGGCGCAATGGGTATTGTGGGACCTGTGAGCCTGATTTTTTCTGCCTTTGGGAATATCTGTTCCGGCGGCGGGACCGCAAGGGCTTCCCAGGCGCTTGGCAGAGGTGACAGGGAACAGGTCTGCCGTATTTTTACTGTTACCATACTGTTTGCTTTTCTTGTAGGAACGGCCCTTACGGTTATCGGCTTGCTTTTTGCGCCGCAGATTGCCGGTATCCTGGGTGCGCAGGGAACTCTGAAAGAGCTGACCACCCAATATCTGTATGGTTATTTCTTGGGCGCCCTTCCCACGATTATGATGACGGCACTGATGGGATTTTTCCGCATTGACGGTTCCCCGCGCCTGCCAATCCTGTGCATCGCCGTTATGACGGTATGTAACATTGTGCTGGATCTGTGCATGGTGCTTGTATTACATAAAGGTATGCTGGGCATGGCGCTGGCGACAACCATCAGCTATTTCATTGCTGTTCTGGTCGGCTGCTCGCATTTTACCCGAAAATACAACACATTGAGACTGACAGCGGTAACAGGTATCGGAAAAGAACTGTCCTCTATGATTGTGACCGGAGCGCCTACGGCAATCAGCCGCATCAGCGATACCCTTAAAGTGATGATTCTGAATAACCTTATGGTAACCGTTATCGGCGTGGGCGCAGTCACGGCGCTGAATGTCCGGACACAGGCAAACAATATTGTAGGCGCATTGATTGTCGGTATCGGACAGGCAGCAATTCCGGTAACTGGCATGTTCTATGGAGAAGAAGACCGGACCGCGCTTAAAGATACCTTAAAGACGTCGCTGCGGATAGGGATGGTCCTATGCGTGGCAGGAGCCGCCATACTGCTTTTGTTCCCATCATTTTTTGTAGGCATCTTCGGGGTTACGGATCCTGCCATTAGGGAAATGTCAAATACAGCCATTCGGATGTTCGCCATCGGAATGCCCATTGCATTGACAAACACTATTATGATGAATTTCTACCAAAGCACCAGAAAAACAGGTCTGGCTACTTTGATTTGCATACTCCAGAGCCTGGTATTTACTGTAGTTATGTCATTTCTGCTAATTAAGCCTATGGGCAGCACCGGCGTATGGACTGCGTTTCTTCTCGGAGAAGTATTGACGCTTATTTCAGTTGCATTGTTTGTTTCTGTAAAAAACAGAAGATTTTCCCTGAAAATTTCGTCCTATATGCTTCTGGAAGAGGATTTTGGCGGAAATCCGAAAGACCGGCTGGAGCTTTCTATCGGCAACAGCATGGACGAAGTGATGAATATATCTTCCGGCATTTTGCGGCTGCAAAATAGCTGGAAGATCGACAGAAAAATATTGAATGAAATTTCTCTTTGTATCGAGGAAATGGCTGGCAATGTTGTGCAGCATGCTTTTAAGCCAGGAGAAAAGAAGTGGTTTGACGTGCTGATTCTGAACAAGCCTGAGGCTGTCGTTATACGTTTGCGCGATAACGGCTCCGCCTTTGACCCTTCCGATTATCTGAATCTGGCTGGGGTTTCCGATGGAAAAGAGACGTTTGGCATCAAAATAATCTCATCCCTTGCCGATACATTTGATTACTCGCGTAATATGGGGCTTAATGTCCTAATCATCGCCTTAAATAAACTAAATATGGCAGATGCCCGGAAAGATTAAGACGAAATAGTATAACAGTTATTAACTTAATCAAGTACCTCGCAGCTTTTTATACAACATATGTCTATACTATTCCTCCACTTCTTCTTTCAGCAAAGAGTACATTTTCATATCAATTACTTTTCCATTCTTGACGGCATTACTGCGCAACGTGCCCTCATATTGGAATCCCGCCTTTTCAAGCGCCCTGCAAGACGCAATATTATAGGCAAAAGGCTCCGCATAGATACGGATAATGTCACTTTGGCTAAAAACATATTCACATATTTGCCTAACAGCTTCCGTCACAATGCCTTTGCCCCAATAGCTTTCAGCGATATAATATCCCAACTCTGCGGTCTGCCTATGAATATTATTTTGACGAAAAACACCTATGCTGCCAATTGCTATATTGTCAACGGCAATCGCAAAAGCAAAGGTTTCGTTTTCGTCGGCGGAAAGCATCTCTGAAATGAAATTTTTCGCATCCTGCTCGGTGTAAGGATAAGGCAAGCCGTCACGAAGATTATCTTGTACTTTTTTGTTTGAAAGAGCCACTGCTAAATCTCCTGCATCCACTAACTCCCATTTTCTTATCCTGCAATCCATTTTCCAACACCTCCCATGTCACATCGCATTTTATTCTGCTTTCAATTCTTTCTCCATAATTTCATAAACCAGCTTCACATCATTTTCCAATTCGCATATCCCATGACCTACCGTTTTATATCCTCTATGCTCATATAGGAACACTGCTGGAAGCGAGGCGTCTAAAACAGCCGTATCATGCGTTTTGGCAATCTCAGTTTCCAGACATTTTATAATATACGAACCGCAGCCCTGGTTTTGATAGGAGGGCAGCACATATACGCCTGTAATATGATTTTCATCAAAGCAGCCTGTTCCCACAATCACATCATCATACACCAATACACCCATATTTCCAGACGCTATACCATCCAAAATATGTTCTTTACTATGATGTCTGCAGAAGAAATCCACTACTTCTTGGGGATAATATTTAGGATATATTGTTTTAATTGCTGTATGTAAAACATTGTAAATCTCGCTTGCCATGCCAGATGTTGCTGAGATATATTCCATATTTTTCCTCCAATCGAATACCCATACGAGCAGATGTATAATTCAAAAGATAATGTTTAGCTTGTAATCACTAATTAAAAGCATACTGGAAACTATGAAATATCTTCTGCTATCATACGTTTTAATTCTCTTTTCTTGTTCTAAGGCTAGTATCCACGGCGGGATTTTATCAATCTCCATTTCGATTTTACTTTCATATTATTTTTAACAAAATTAATTATATCATAAATATAATTAAAGCCAAGAACAAATTTTACCTTTAAAAAACAAATATTCTGTTCCCATAACCTCAAAAAATGAGAAAGTGAAATGATTACGCACCCAATCCCAACCACTTCCTTCAGCACAGATTATCCCTTATATGACAGCATATGCAACAGGCACTCTTGCAGCATTTTTCTTTCCCAAAATCTTCAACATATACTGGCAGCTCTGGCTTTTCAAAAATAGATTTTGGTGGCTTGTCCATGCCCTCTGGAATAAAAATTGCTTCATAAGGTGAAAGCTTATGCTGCTTTCCCTAGTTCCTTATCCTCCTTTTGTCGGACATTTATAAGAGTTTCCTGTTTGCATTTTGGGCAAAATTCTCAAAGAAGCTCATTGCAGATAATCCTACAATGCAAACTATGAGGCCAGTCGGGATTAAGACAAAATATACGGCACTGTAAAATCTGTCAAACAAAAAACCGTACACGATTTGTCCTATGGGCTGGACGCACAAAGTAACCGTTGATGTATAAGCCATCACTTTTCCTATGAAATGATTTGGCGTCCTCTGCTGTATGAGGGAAACAGCGAAAATAGAAAATATACTGATAACAGCCTGCATACCGCAAAATGATACAACCGTAACGCCATACTTTATCATGGCATTCACTGGCAAAAGGAAAACAATGCCGGCAGGGATAATAAAAATACCAAGAACTGCAAGCAGGACAGATAATTTATGTATTTTCAATTTCTCTGCCAAAACTCCTGCGGCAATGCTCCCCAAGATTGTAG
>CANOHX010000131.1 GCA_947565885.1 uncultured Lachnospiraceae bacterium | reverse complement strand
ATAGCTGTAATAATAGCATTATAAAGCGCTGGTTCCCGTACCTCTTGCTTCAGCAGATTCTCTGGCTCTTCAAAAAGCGAAGATGTTGGATTCAAAAAAGTATTCTTAATGTTATCTTCCACATTCAGTTTATCATCCATCTACAAAAGATATTGCGGCGTACCTCCAACGATTCCATAAACCAGGGCTTTGTCCTCTGCAGAAAAATTCTTGAAATATCGGCAGGTATCCGCAAAATCAAAAGGCAATATCTTCATCTGGGCTGTTCGTCTGCAATAAAAAGGAGCTTTGTATGCCAGCACGTAGTCTTCCATATAAGACATAGAAGAACCGCAAAAAATCAGCATTAATTGCGAACTGTCTTTGTATTTATCAACCAATAGCTGCAATGTTTTAGTCAAATATGATTTACTAAATTATGTTTCACTTTTTAACGTTTCATATCAGTTGTATTTTGGGCAATGGCAATGTATAATTACAGGCAAGAAGCTATCTGAACTGATTGAAATCTGCGAAAAGCTGAGACAGGAATTATATGGGCAACGCAAATGAGGTGATAAAATGCTGCGCATAGCAATCTGCGACGATGATGACAATGCTGTCGCTACACATAAAAGCATAGTAGAAAACTGCCTGAGCCAGAGCAAGAATTTAGGAGAAATTATTCCTTATACGTCCAGCGAGAATCTGCTTTATGACATTACGGAAGATGGTTTTTTCTTTGATTTGATTTTGCTCGATATAGAGATGCCAGGGAGTACGGGTATGGAAATTGCTGAAAAAATCAAACCATATCTTGCGAATGTGAAAATTATTTTCATTACCTCCCATATCGAATATGCCATAGACGCTTTTGAATTGTCCATTTTCCGCTATGTACCGAAAAATGATATTGGGAAACGTCTGCCCAGCGCCATACAGGATGCTATTAAGCTGATTGTTCTGGAAGAAGGGAAATCTTATACGATTCAGACTAACAGCCGCCTGGAGAAAATTCCCTACAAAGACATTTACTACATTGAAAGGGATGGAAAAAATGCCAGCATTGCTGCCGCCGGCGGGATATCTAAGGTGAGGAAAAGCCTACAGCAGGTTTATGGGGAATTGGACGCCGAGGAATTTATCTTTATTGACCGTGGAACGATTGCAAACATGATACACATTATGCAGGTGAAAGACGGCATGGCAATTCTCAAAAACGGCGTTTCCCTCCCTATCAGCCGCACGCATCTGCAGGAAGTAAAAGCACAGATTAATCATTATTGGGGGACGCATATATGATGGATTTGCTTATCTTATGTTCCAATGCTGCAGCCGGAACGGTGCGGGGCATTGTCTGCTTATTTCTTATCTTCCGGCTGCTCTCTTCCCAAAAGCCGAACAAGAAAAGCATTGCCGCCATATCCTTAGGTATGGCTGTAATTTCTGCTGCATTGCCGATAATGGGACTGCCAGACTTTTACCGCATGGTATTGGAAACGCTTGTAATTGCGGTCTGCGCCAGCCGCTTGCAAAAAGCAGATATCAGAATGAGCCTGTTTGTGGGCATATTTTATGAGATTGCAGCCGCATTCTGGCAGTTCCTTTTTGCGGCGTGGCTGGGTGTGTTATTCTGTTCACCCGCATTTCTTGATGCCAAAACAGGACAGGGGCAAATCGCGATTTGGCTGCTTCATCTGCTGCTGACGGCTTTGACATGGTATCTCATAAAACGCCCGAATGCGACAGGAAGAGAGACTTTCCGTCTGGCTTCTGTGATTGCTGTTGCAGGATTTCTTGCAGTCATAACCTTGTCCGAACAGAATGCCCTGACGATTGCAGACGATACCCTGGATATGTGGACGATTCTGGCGGTTGTCTTGATGATGTCCCTCCTGGTATTCAATATGAACCGCCAATACGAGACGGAGAAAGAACTGGCAAAGCTGAAATCTGAACAGGCAGAATTGTTGGAACACGACTACATCGCCCTGAATGCTGCCTATGCCATCAACGCCAAGCTGTTCCATGATTTTCACAACCATATCGGTGTGCTGCGCCAACTGCTCTCCCATAGCAAGTCAGCGGAAGCTATGCGGTACCTGGACGAATTGCAGATGCCCATGCAGGAGATGACCGATACCGTGTGGACTGGAGACGAAACAGTAGACTACCTCATTAACAGCAAAGCGGCAACCGCCAAAGAACATGGCATTCGCTATCAGGTACAGGTAGAATTCCCCCGCCACACCAACCTGCGAAGCGCAGACCTCTGCGCCATCTTGGGCAACCTGCTGGATAATGCCTTAGAAGCGGCCAGGCAAGTGCCAGCCCCTGAACAGCGATTTGTCCGCCTGGTTATCCGCCGCATCAACCAGATGTTAGTCATCAAAGCAGAGAACAGCTATATGACTGCGCCCATAGAAAAAGACGGCGCGCTAAAGACCTCAAAAGAGGAGAACGGACTGCACGGCTGGGGATTGAAGAGCGCCCAGACCGCCGCCGAAAAATATGACGGCATGATTCAGACCTCCTACAGCAACGACACCTTTCAGGCTGTCGCCACCTTATCTTTTCAGAGCGTACCTCTAAAAGCGGATACTCTCTGACCATTCCAAAAAATTTTTTCTAATGGGGAATTACCTCAGCAATTCCATAAAATTTACGCATACTTTAAGCAGCATCGCATATGACAATGCCCTGCTGCTTCGTTCGCGGTCAAAAACCTACCGTTTGCGGACATTTGCGCATAACCCCCTTTTTTCCGCTATGATATAGACATCAAACAAAGAACATCTGAGGAGGTAATGATTATGCGTCATGTCTATATGCGAGGTATTTTAAGTCTGATTTGGTTGGCAGCGGCTGTCATCAGCGGCATGTCCGGCAATCTTGAGATGACTGGGCTCTATGTGATTTTAGGCGGGCTGTTCCTGTATTCCGCTTTCGCTGCCTGGAAGAAAGAAAAAGACAGCAAGGGGGAACGGTAACATGAACGGCACGATACTCGACATCCATAATTTAAATGCGTGGTATGACCGCAAGAACATGATATTGTCAGATTTCTCTATAAAACTGGCGGAACACGAAGCTGTAGGCCTGATTGGCCTGAATGGCGCTGGAAAAACAACATTTCTGAAAGTGCTGTCCGGCCTGCTCCCCACTTTCTGTTCCGAAGCTATCACATTTAACGGCACATCTGTCAAATTACGGAGCAAAGATTTCAAACTTTGCCGCTATACGGTATTTGCGGAAGATAACTCCTTTCAATATTTCACATTCCGGGAGTATCTGTCTTATGTTTTTTCCGCGTACGGAGAGAAATTGCCTGATGTATCAGAGCTCCTGCAAGGATTTCACTTTGAAAATTATGCGGACGTTTTGTTAAAAGACCTCTCCACCGGCAACCGCAAGAAAGCATTTCTGATTACTGCTTTTGCATTGAAACCGCAGCTGCTTTTGCTCGATGAACCGGTCAATGGGCTGGATTTTGAGAGTACGGAATATTTGTACCAGCAAATTGCCAGCTACAAGAATTATGGGACGGTGCTGTTTTCCTCTCATATTCTGGAAAGCATCACGCTGACTTCTGACCGTGTATTCGTCCTGGAAAACGGACAAATCCGGCAGACCTTTGAACGCGGGCAGATAGATGCCGCAGACATCCGGGAGGCGCTTCATTATGAAAATGATATTTAAAGCATGCTTCAAAAAATTTTTTGGTTCAAAATACGAAAGATTATCACGTACACTCTTCCTTTATCTGATCCTTTTCTGGGGACTGCATATCGCTGATTTGAGCATTGAGATTGCGCCGTTTATTTTATATTTGACGGTAACTGCCTTTACTGCCGGCGTCATGTGGCAAGCGCTTAACTCGCAAGATAATGCTTCGTATATGCAGAATATGATGATGCTTCCCTTTGACAGACGGGGATTTGTCTTTTCCTATGTGGCTGCTCTGGGCGTTTACACATGTCTGACAAAAACGGCGGTACTCTGGGCTGTTTTGCTGGCTGTATCCACCTGGAGCTGCTCAGAAATCTTGGCAGGTATCCTCTGTACCGTAAACGCAGTCCTTATGGCCGCCGCCATTTTTTCCCTGAAAAAGCATTGGTATCTTGGAGCCCTTTGGGTTGCTGCCGTGCTTGCCGCTATGGTATGTTTCTGGGATAAACCATGGTTTACGCTGCTGACAAATGTCAATATTATTTTGGCATTTGTCCTGTTACTGCACGCAGATGGATATTGTTTCTATCTTACGAACCAGAAAACGAAAAGAACTGTAAAAGTCCACAGGCATTACTCCGTGTACCGTTACCTGTTGCGTTATCTTTGCGCCCATAAAAACTATTTGATAAACACTGCCATCATGTACGGTATCGCCTGCGTACTGCCGCTGTTTTGGGGGCAGATGGAAAGCCGCTTTACCGCGCCCATCGGCTTTGCCATCCTTTCCCTGAACACACCCATCTGTATCTTATTGTCCTGCGACCATGATTTAGAACAGGCAGTCCGTTTTCTGCCCTGCCAGACGAGGACATTCTGCATCCCTTACTGCCTGTTTATTTTCCTGTGCAACATAATTGCCGATATGATTTTCCTTTGCAGCCTGCAGATTCAGATGGGCGGCGTTACCGTGCCCATGTTCCTTACCGCCGTTTTCTTTGCCTTGCAAAGCGCAGTCTGTTCCGTTCTCCTGGAATGGTTTTACCCCCTCCGGGGATGGAACGTTGAGAGCGATTTATGGCATCATCCAAGAAAATATCTTGTGCCCATAATCATGTTTTTGCTCGCTGGCGTTGTGGGATTCATGCCCATAAGCTGATTGCAGAATTCCACCTTCTGCGCACCCCGCTTCACTGCGCCGATTGGATAACAGTGATAATAACGACTGATATGGGACTGCACTTTCTCCACATGCCGGGGCGGCACAACTACGCACATGCCTACGCCACAGTTAAATGTAGACAGCATTTCCCGGTCGCTGATATTGCCCTTTTCCTTTATAAACCGGAACACCGGAAGTACTTCAATCTGCGATAAATCTATAGCAGCGCACAGCCCATCCGGTATAATGCGGCATAGATTTCCTTCTATGCCGCCGCCAGTGATGTGCGCCATGCCATGGCAGAAGTCCTTGCCAAAAAACTCCCGCAGACATTTATAATACGGCAGATGGGGCTTCATAATCTGTTCAATAAACGTCAGGCCGCCAATGCGCTCCAACTTGATTTCCGGGCAGCGGTCCATCAGCAATCTCACCAGGGAGTAGCCGTTTGTATGCAGACCGTTCGATTCGATTGCCAGAACAACATCATTTTCCTCAACGCCAGAGCCATCAATCACATGGGATTTATCCACAATTCCTACTACTGTAGAGGAGAGAATGTAGGTTCCCTCCTGCACGACCTGGGGCTGTATGGAAGTCTCTCCCCCAACCAGGGAACAGCCATTTTCCCGGCATGCATCTGCAATCCCTTTCACAAAAGTATTGATTGTGTCTTTCTCCGCTTTCCCACATACTATCGTGTCCAACACCGCCAAGGGTTTTGCGCCCATAACTATAATATCGTTTACCAGGTGATTCACCATATCATGGCAGATAGATTCCGTATAGCCGTATTCCATCGCCAACTTCTGTTTGGAACCAGGCTCCTCAGACTTTAAGACCAACGTGGGTTTCTCAATCTCCTCAAAATCTATATCATACAGGGAAGCAAACGGACCAACGCCGTTGAGGACACGCGCATCCTCGCTGACCAGCAATTTTGCCATATCCCTTTTGAGCGAATCGGAATAAGCGATATCCACCCCAGCCTTACCATAAGAAAGCGATTCCTTATTGCTGATATCAGCTTTCAGCAACTCATCCACCGACACATGCAATATGCGGGACAGTTCCGGCAAAATCTCAATATTAGGAAATACAATGCCATTCTCCCACTTGGAAACTGCCTGAAACGTGATACCTAGTTCTTCCGCTAACTGCTGCTGTGTCAGATGATTGCGCTTGCGCTGCTCACAGATAAATTTCCCCATTTTCTGATTATCTAACATGACTACCTCCGCTATGAAATGACCTCTTTAATTCTGTCTTTATCTTAGCAGAGAATGAGGAGAGCCTCAATAACCGTTTATTCACATAAGAAGTTCCTTTTTCAACCGGCGGTTGAGAATCTGAGAATTTGATAATTAACACTAAATATTAACTTCCGATAATATCCCCATTTTGAAATAAAAATTCTTCTGTTGGTATGGAAAAAAATAATACACATCTGTTATTTAAGCATGTGGGCCGTAATAATCGTATAGCTATGGGCGTTGACTGTTATTTTGATATTATCTATCTCGCAATACCAGTTTTTTCCTTGCCGGTAGATATGGCAATCTTTGTCCAAAATCTTATTTTTACAATATTCCACCACATCTGCGGTATCCAATTGCAGATTTTTCTTAATTCTGTCTACGCCCATTTCTGTCGTGTGTATCTTATCAATGTTATCAAGCAACATTTTCTTTTGCTCCTTTTCATAAATTTACTGGCGGAAAACAGATGTGGTTCTTACAGACGTAAACGGTTGAAGCGTCATTTAACAGCGGATATTCCCTGCTTTCCGAAACTATAACTACATTTGCGAGCGGCAAGAGCTTCCTCTTTATCTTCTCTAAATCGCAATTCTTTTTCAGGACAATTACCATATGCTCCGGCGGATTTTCATAGAGCAGCCTGGCAAACAGAAACATACTATGCCCCGCCGGATACTTTTGCGCCTGCGCTGACATATAGCCTATCTGCTTTTCTGCCAGTTCCCTGTACTCCTCCTTTTCCGTCAACTGATACAACCTGACAAAATTATATGCCATAACAGAATTGCCGCTTGGAACCGCCCCATCATAAGATTCTTTCGGATTCATAAAAAGCTCTGAATTTTCCGAATCAGAAAGGAAAAAGCCTCCGTTTTTTTCATCGGCAAACCGCCTTACAGCCTCCTTGCAGAACCGTTCCCCCTTTTCCAGATACTCCTTATTCAGGGTCGAATGATATAACTCCATCAGCGCGGCAGCATAGAAGGCGTAATCGTCCAAAAAGCTGTTTTCCGAAGTTCTCCCATCCCGCCAGCTTGTATAAAGCTGCAGTCCCCTGCTTAAATTTCTTTCTATAAAGGTTTGTGCATGAATTGCCGCCTGAAGATATTTTTCATTTCTTGAAACCCGGTAAAGGATGGAAAAAGCCACTATCATAATGGAATTCCAGGAAACCAGAATCTTATCATCCAGATGCAGCTTGAAACGGTCTTTCCGGTAGTCATACAGTTTTTGCAGCTCACCATAAAAATCAGCTTCTGAGACATCGCTCTTTAAAAGATTAGGAATATTTATCCCTTCAAAATTCCCCTCTTTTGTAATGTCAAACGCCCTTGCCAATCTTTCTCCCTTTTCCTTGCCCAGAACCTCCATAATTTCTGCAAATGTGAACGTATAATATTTTCCTTCAATTCCTTCGCTGTCCGCATCCTGCGCACTGTAAAAACCCCCATCGCAAGAAGTCATTTCACGAAGCACATAGCGGGCGGTTCTTTCGGCAGTCTTCAGATATGCCTGATTTTCCGTCATACCATAGGCCGCCCCATAGGCTATTATAAGCAGCCCATTATCATACAGCATTTTCTCAAAATGAGGCGCAAGAAAGTATGCATCCGTGGAATATCTGGAAAAGCCGCCTCCGATATGGTCAAAAATACCGCCTTTCTGCATTTGCGTAAGGGTTTTTTCTACCATTTCCAACACGTTCGGATTATCCTGCTGTTTTGCATACAGCATCAGAAACAATAAATTGTGGGGTGCAGGAAATTTCGGAGCATCTCCGAATCCCCCATATTTACGGTCAAAACTGGAGGCAAACATCTGCAGGGCTGTCTCAGAAAGCTCCTCACCACCTCCTTCTTCTGTTCCTGATTTTGTTTCATCAAAATACAGGTCCTCCTGTGTCAGATGGTCAATTACATGCTCCGCCGACTGCAAAAGTTCTTCCCGGTTGCTCCTCCAGCGCTTCGCTAATGCGTTCAGCAAATCAGAAAATCCCGGCATCCCATACCGGGACTGGGCAGGAAAATATGTGCCTGCAAAAAAAGGTTTTTTATCCCATGTCATAAAAATACTCATGGGCCAGCCGCCGCTTCCGGTAAACGCCTGACACACCGACATATACACGCTGTCAATATCGGGACGCTCCTCCCGGTCGACTTTTACGGAAATAAAATATTTATTAAGAATTTGCGCCGTACGTTCGTTTTCAAAACTTTCATGGGCCATAACGTGACACCAATGACAGGTGCTGTACCCGATACTTAAAAAAACCGGCTTATCCTCCTCCCGCGCTTTTTCAAAGGCCTCATGCCCCCATGGATACCAATTCACAGGGTTTTTGGC